>NZ_CP045302.1:2380000-2520000 GCF_009363155.1 Azotobacter salinestris | reverse complement strand
TCGCAGAGTATAAAGGCAAAAGCGCGCTTGACTGCGAGACAGACACGTCGAGCAGGTACGAAAGTAGGTCTTAGTGATCCGGTGGTTCTGTATGGAAGGGCCATCGCTCAACGGATAAAAGGTACTCCGGGGATAACAGGCTGATACCGCCCAAGAGTTCATATCGACGGCGGTGTTTGGCACCTCGATGTCGGCTCATCACATCCTGGGGCTGAAGCCGGTCCCAAGGGTATGGCTGTTCGCCATTTAAAGTGGTACGCGAGCTGGGTTTAGAACGTCGTGAGACAGTTCGGTCCCTATCTGCCGTGGACGTTTGAGATTTGAGAGGGGCTGACCTTAGTACGAGAGGACCGGGTTGGACGAACCTCTGGTGTTCCGGTTGTCACGCCAGTGGCACTGCCGGGTAGCTATGTTCGGAAAAGATAACCGCTGAAAGCATCTAAGCGGGAAACTTGCCTCAAGATGAGATCTCACTGGAGCCTCGAGCTCCCTGAAGGGCCGTCGAAGACTACGACGTTGATAGGTGGGGTGTGTAAGCGCTGTGAGGCGTTGAGCTAACCCATACTAATTGCCCGTGAGGCTTGACCATATAACACCCAAACAATCTGCACGCAGCACGCTGCGGCAGCGGGTGGGGTCGAAGCCGACAGAACCGAAGATTCGCCTGAACCGCAAGAGCACCGCGACACCGATATCACATGCCCGATACGGGAGGGCGCCGCACAGCGACCTCCCCACCGAATTGCTTGACGACCATAGAGCGTTGGAACCACCTGATCCCATCCCGAACTCAGCAGTGAAACGACGCATCGCCGATGGTAGTGTGGGGCTTCCCCATGCGAGAGTAGGTCATCGTCAAGCGCCCTTTCCGAACCCCCGAGCCGTCATCCGGCTCGGGGGTTCTTGCTTGCGCCCCCGGACGCCCCGGCGGCGGGTCGGGGGGCGGCACAAGGCTTCTGGAGCGGCGTGGCTACTCTGATTTTCTTCAGAGCCGGCCTATATCTAGGTTCTGTTGACGTATCAGCGCAGCCATAGCAAAACAGCCGCAAAAGCCAGCATTCCCTTGAAATGGCTGGCCCTCTTCTCATAGCGAGTGGTGATCCGCCGGTAGTGCTTCAGCTTGCCGAACAGGCACTCGATCACGTGCCGCTCCTTGTAGAGATGCCAGTCGCAGGAGCGTTGCTCGATGCGGTTCCGTCTGGCGGGAATGACGGCCTGGATCTGGCGCTCCTTCAGCCAGGCCAGAAGCTGGTTGGCGTCATAGCCCTTGTCGGCCAGCAGTGCCGACGTGGCGATCCCCGCCATGAGTGGGATCGCCTGGCTGATATCGGCCGCTTGGCCTTCCGTCAGGATGAAGCGAATCGGTAACCCCAGCGCATCGGTCAACACATGGATCTTGCTGCTGAAGCCTCCTCGCGAATGCCCCAGTGCCTCCTGGGCCGCAGTACTGCTGGCCGCCCCGGCTGCACAGGCATGGGCACGCACGACGGAGCTGTCGATGCAGACGTGCTGAAGGTCAGCGTCCCGAGCCAGTACCGAGTGAAGCCGGTCCCAGACGCCGAGCCGGCACCAGCGGGTGAAGCGTTTGAAAACGCTGTTCCATGAGCCGAGGCAACGAGGCAGCATCCGCCATTGAGCGCCGCTGCGTAGTATCCAGAGCACCGCCTCGACAAAGCGGCGACAGCCGAGAGTACGGGTCAGCCGGATCCCCTTCGTGGCGCTCAGCAGACTTTGGATACGGGACCAGTCGGTATCGCTCAGACGGCTTCTGTCAGTCATGGCAAAAGCCCAGTTTTAGCACTGGGCTTGCGTCAACAGAACCTAAGCTCGTCATCCATCTTTCGCGTCGGCTTCGTCATCATCTGGTCTGTGACTACTCATGCGGCATCTACGCTTGTAAGTCAGCAAGACTTAGCCGAAATCATCACGAAAGAGGTTATTCAGATGCCAAAGAGGCGAGCGCCTGTCGCTGCAGTGGCTATCGTCGTTCTGGAGGCACTGGCGTTGAATGGCTGTAAGCAGGAGTCTTCACCGCCGCCGCGCCAAGCGCTTGAAGTGGGAGTCGTCACACTCGAGCCACAACCATATGTGCTGACTCATGAGCTACCTGGCCGTACTGCTGCCTATCGGATCGCGGAGGTTCGCCCACAGGTCAATGGCATCATCCAGAAACGCCTGTTCATCGAAGGTAACGAAGTCAGGGCCGGACAACAGCTGTATCAAATTGATGCAGCAGTATACGAGGCAGCCTTGAAGGAGACGGAGGCTACTCTGGCCTCCGCCAGATCGCTTGCAGCACGCTATGCCGTACTGATCAAGAGCCGTGCGGTGAGCCAGCAGGCCTATGAAGAGGCCCTGGCTGCCCGCTTGCAGGCCGAGGCCAGTCTGGACAAGGCCCGCATAGATTTGCGCTACACCAAGGTATTGGCGCCCATCTCCGGGCGTATTGGGCGCTCTGCCGTGACCGAAGGCGCACTGGTCAGCAATGGCCAGACTCAGGTGATGGCGACCATCCACCAACTTGACCCCATCTATGTGGATGTCATACAGCCGGCGCGTGAGTTGCTGGCCCTGCGCCGTGATCTGGCCAGCGGTCGTCTGGAAAGGACAGGGGAGCATACGGCCAAAGTCATACTGATACTGGAGGATGGTAGCGAATATACCCATGAGGGGCGGCTGGAGTTCTCCGAGGTTTCCGTCGATGAAAGTACCGGTTCGGTAACTCTGAGAGCCGTGTTCCCCAATCCCGACCGGGAGCTGCTGCCGGGGATGTTCGTCCATGCCCGCCTGTTCGGAGGGATGAAGAGCGAGGCGATTCTCGCGCCACAGCAGGGAGTGACACGCAATACCAAGGGCGAAGCCACAGCCATGGTAGTCAATGCAGAGAACAAGGTTGAGTTGCGGACGCTCAAGGCGGAGCGTGCCGTCGGCAATCGCTGGCTGGTAAATGAGGGGCTTCTACCGGGCGATCGGCTGATTACCGAGGGGCTGCAGTTCATTCATCCGGGGATCGAGGTAAAGGTGGTACCGGCAGGCAATGTCGGACAAGAAACCAGGGCGACCTCGCTGCCTTCAGGCTAGAGGGTCTGCGCAAGGGATAGCACGATGTCCGGATTCTTTATCGACCGCCCTATCTTTGCCTGGGTGATCGCCTTGGTGATCATGCTGGCCGGCGGTTTATCCATTCTCGGACTGCCGATCAATCAGTATCCAAGCATCGCTCCGCCGGCAGTGGGCATTTCCGTGACCTATCCGGGCGCTTCGGCGCAGACTGTGCAAGATACCGTGGTGCAGGTGATCGAGCAGCAGCTCAACGGCATCGATAATCTGCGCTATATCACTTCGGACAGCAACTCCGACGGCAGCATGACCATCACTGCCACCTTCGAACCCGGTACCGATTCGGACATTGCCCAGGTGCAGGTCCAGAACAAGCTGCAGCTGGCCACCCCTCTGCTGCCCCAGGAAGTACAGCAGCAGGGCATCCGGGTAACCAAGTCGGTGCGAAACTTTCTCTTGATCGTTGGCTTCGTTTCCGAAGATGGCAGCATGGACCGCAACGATCTGGCCAACTACATCGTTTCCAATATCCAAGACCCCATTTCCCGGGCCAAGGGTGTGGGCGACTTTCAGGTCTTCGGCTCGCAATATGCCATGCGTATCTGGCTGGATCCTGCCCGCCTGAACAACTTCCAGTTGACTCCTGTGGATGTGCGCAACGCAGTCGAGATCCAGAACATACAGGTTTCCTCCGGCCAGTTCGGCGGCCTCCCTGCCGTGCCTGGCCAGCAGCTCAGCGCCACCATCATCGGCAAGACCCGCCTCCAGACGGCCGAGCAGTTTCGCGACATTCTGCTCAAGGTCAATGGTGACGGTTCGCAGGTGCGCCTGGGCGATGTCGCCGAGGTAAGGCTGGGCGGCGAGAACTACAGCATCACCTCGACCTATAACGGCCGGCCGGCCGCGGGAATGGCGATCAAGCTCGCGACCGATGCCAATGCGCTGGAAACGGCCCAGGCGGTGCGGGACACCCTTGCCGAGTTGGAGCCCTTCTTTCCGCCAGGGGTGAGAGTCGTCTACCCCTACGACACCACACCGGTGATTTCTGCCTCCATCGAGGGAGTGGTGAAAACCCTCGGCGAGGCGATCGCACTGGTCTTCCTGGTGATGTACCTGTTCCTGCAGAACTTCCGCGCCACGCTGATTCCGACCTTGACGGTCCCGGTGGTGCTGCTCGGCACCTTCGGTGTGCTCGCCGCATTCGGCTTCACCATCAATACCCTGACCATGTTCGCCATGGTGCTGGCCATCGGCCTGCTGGTGGATGACGCCATCGTGGTGGTGGAGAACGTCGAGCGGGTCATGGTCGAGGATGGTTTGCCGCCACGAGAGGCCACGCGCAAGTCTATGGGGCAGATCCAGGGTGCTCTGGTCGGGATTGCCCTGGTGCTGTCTGCAGTATTCGTGCCCATGGCCTTTTTCGGCGGCTCGACCGGGGTGATCTATCGACAGTTTTCCATCACCATCGTCGCTGCCATGGCGCTATCGGTGCTGGTGGCGCTGATCTTCACCCCGGCACTCTGCGCGACCCTGCTCAAGCCTGTCGCCAAAGGTGAGCATCACCAGAGGCGTGGCTTCTTCGGCTGGTTCAACCGCACCTTCGAACGAGGTGTGCAAGGCTACGGGCATGGTGTCAGGCAGGTGCTCAGGCGCAAGCTGCCCTACCTGCTGCTCTACCTGGCGATAGTCGCCCTCATGGCCTGGCTGTTCACTCGCATACCGACTGCCTTCCTGCCCGACGAGGACCAAGGCGTGCTTTATGCCCAAGTGCAGACACCCGCAGGGTCCAGTGCCGAACGAACCCAGCTGGTGGTGGACGAGATGCGCGACTACCTGCTGGTCGAGGAGGGCCATCTGGTCAATTCGGTTTTTACCGTCACCGGTTTCAATTTCGCCGGTCGGGGACAGAGTTCCGGTCTGGCATTCATCTCATTGAAGCCCTGGGCTGAGCGAGCCGGTGAGGAAGACAGTGTGTTCGCCCTCGCCCAACGCGCTCAGCAGCGTTTTGCCTCGTTTCGCGACGCCCTGGCTTTCGCCTACGCCCCGCCGGCGGTGATGGAACTGGGCAATGCCAGTGGCTTCAATGTCTTTCTGCAGGACCGGGCCGGCGTCGGCCACCAAGTGCTGAGTACAGCTCGCGACCAGTTTCTTGCCCGTGCTGCGGAAAGCCCGGTGCTCAGCCGGGTGCGCGCCAACGGTCTGCGCGATGAGCCGCAGTATCGACTGCTGATCGACGACGAGCAGGCTCGAGCCTATGGTTTATCCTTGGCGGACATCAACAGCAGTATCTCCATCGCCTGGGGTGCCAGCTATGTCAACGACTTCATCGACCGGGGGCGGGTGAAGAAGGTCTATCTGCAAGGCAAGGCCGAGGCCCGCATGAGTCCGCAGGACCTTGGCAAATGGTTCGTGCGCAACACAGCTGGTGCCATGGTGCCCTTCAGCGCCTTTGCCCACGGCGAGTGGACCTATGGCCCGCCGAAGTTGGCCCGTTACAACGGCGTTTCGGCGATGGAGATTCTCGGCGAGCCGGCGCCCGGTTATAGCTCTGGAGACGCCATGGCCGAGGTGGAGCGGATCGCCGGAGAACTACCGCCGGGCGTCGGTTACGCCTGGACAGGTCTGTCCTACGAGGAGCGCCTTTCCGGGGCTCAGGCGCCAGCGCTCTATGCACTATCGCTGCTGGTGGTGTTTCTCTGCCTGGCGGCTCTCTACGAGAGCTGGTCGATCCCCTTCTCGGTGATGCTGGTCGTGCCATTGGGGATCATAGGCGCGCTCTGGTTCACCAGTCTGCGCGGGCTCTCCAACGACGTCTATTTCCAGGTGGGCCTGCTCACCACCATCGGCCTGTCGGCGAAGAATGCGATTCTCATCGTCGAATTCGCCAAGGATCTGCACGAACAGGGCATGGAACTCTTCGATGCAGCTGTGGAAGCCTGCCGCATGCGCCTGCGGCCAATCGTCATGACGTCCCTGGCATTCATCCTCGGGGTCGTGCCGTTGGCCGTATCCAGCGGTGCCGGTGCCGGCAGCCAGCACGCCATCGGTACCGGTGTGATCGGCGGCATGCTCACCGCCACCGTGCTGGCGATCTTCTGGGTGCCGCTGTTCTATGTGCTGGTGTCTTCCTTGTTCAAGGAGCGCAGCTCAGGGATCGCCAGCCGCAATGAGGAGCCATGAGCTCTCGTCGCTTCGTTTGGCAGCGAGGAGCTCTATCCTTCGCAGGCAGCCGGGGCAGCAGCGTCAACGGTGATATGGTTGTCGGGCTTGCATTATTTCAGGAGCAGACATGATCTCAAGATACGCCCCCTCCAGCCTTCTTTTTGCAATCCTGCTGCTGGCCGGCTGCAGTTCCGCCGACAAGTCTGAACCTGCCCCGGCAGCCGGTGGTCAGGGATGCAACGACAGCGCAGTGCAGGATCTGGTCGGCCAGACTGCCAGCCCGGCCCTGCTCGAGGAAGCCCGTCGGCGGGCCGGAGCACAGACGGCACGCGTGATCGGCCCTCAGGACAGCGTAACGCTGGACTACGATTCCAAGCGCCTGAATCTGGATATCGACGAGCGCCTGGTGATCAGGCAGATCCATTGCGGCTAGGGAGCTCCTCCAGCCATTGCCCGCCCCGCGCCCGATTGCGGCCGTCGGGGCGGCATTGCGCTTGGTGGGCGGCGACTGGCGCAAAGCCGACATTTCCGACAACACTCCATAAGATTGTAAGGAAATCCTCAATATATTATTGCAAATAGAGTAACGATACTTTTTGGAATCCCTGGTTTTTTGCCCTGCCAACCACTTCTAGAATCCCCAGAGCTTTTCATACTCCCGGTCTTGGCTGTGTCAGCGCAGTAGAAGTCCCTGCTTCATTTCCGAACTGCCTGGATAAGGAAGGAGCCGCGGCGCAGCCGCCGGGTGCGGAAATCCAACCACTCAACTTACGGGTTAAACCTATGACACCGGTGGTCGTTCCGTTATGGATGGCGCTTGCCTTCGTTCCGTGCGTACTGAGCGGCTGTGGATCGCCGCCTCAGATTGCCCACAGGGCCTATTCGGATGCCGAGATCAAGGAGTTCGCCCAAGGCATGCTGGGGCGGAGCACTCTGTCTCCGGATAAATACGAGAAATACAAGAAAGCTCTAGCCACTCCGTGAGGAGCCGAGTCAATAGAATAAATATTCAAGTTCGAGCCGTTGTCATGCGAAACTCCCGCCGCCGTATTGCGTGCGGTTTTCGCATGTAATGCTCGCGTGCCTTTTCTGCGAAACTCGTTTTGCCCGTCGCCAGACGGGCAGGCTTACGTCCGGCCAGGCAGGGCCGGGCTGTCAAGGAGTTCTGCATAATCGTAATTGCTAACAATAGAGGATGTTTCAATGCGAAAGTATCTGTCATTGCCCGCTGTCGCCGTCCTGCTTCTGGGATCGGCGGGGGTGGCACAAGCTGTCGAGGTGGGCGCCGCAGTCGGCGTCACCAGCCAGAGCGATATGACCTATCGCCTCAGCCTGGGCCTGCCTTGGGAAAAGCAATGGTGGAAGAGTGACCTGGGCCATGTGACGGGTTACTGGGATGCCGGCTATACCTACTGGGAGGGTGGCTCCGGCAACGACAACTACTCGGGTGCACACTCGCTGTCGTTCAGCCCCGTGTTCACCTACGAGTTCAGCGGCTTTGGCGTTACCCCGTTCGTCGAGCTCGGCGTCGGTGTCGCCTTCTTCTCGAAGACCCGCGTGGGCGAGCAGCAGCTGGGATCCTCCTTCAACTTCGAGGACCGTATCGGCGCCGGCATCAAGTTCGCGGGTGGCCAGAAGGTCGGTATCCGGGCGATCCACTACTCCAACGCCGGCATCAAGCAGCCCAACGACGGCATCGAGTCCTTCTCGGCCTACTACAGCCACGCCTTCTGATCCTGCGTTGCTCTCGAGCCCCGTGCCCTGCGCCGGAGCTCGAGCTGAGCGGCCAACTCCTGGCCGCCCAGCTTTCTTCTCCCGCAACCAGCTCTCGACGATGCAGTGCCGTGCAGCGGTCGGGGCGACAGTCATGCCGCTCCGGCAGTTCGTTCAATTGAAGGGAGATGGTTTCGCCGTCTGTGCCGTGGATGGCGGCAAAACGGGGATTTCCAGACGCGGCTGCTCGCCGGTGAGCGTCTTCAGGAAGGCGGTGATCTTGTCGATCTCATCCGTCTTCAACTGGCGACCGAGCTGGACGCGAGCCATCACGTCGACAGCCTCCTCCAGTTTCCAGTAGGCGCCATCGTGGAAGTAGGGATAGGTCAGTTCGATGTTGCGCAAGGTCGGCACCTTGAACAGGAAGCGATCCGCCTCCTTGCCGGTCAGTCCGGCCACGCCCAGGGCAGGGTTGCTGGTCTGGTAGGGAGTCACCAGGCCCATCTTCTGGAACGATCCGCCACCGACAGCCGGGCCGTTGTGGCAAGCCACGCAGCCCACCGACTTGAACAGCTGGTAGCCCTCCAGTTCGGTCTTGTTCAGCGCCGTCTCGTCTCCCTGCAGCCAGCGATCGAAGCGTGCGTTGGGCGTGACCAGGGTCTTTTCGAACTCGGCGATGGCATCGGTCACTTCATCCAGGCTGATCTTCTCGGACTGGTAGATCTTCCTGAAGGACTCGCGGTACTGGGGAATCGAGTTCAGCAAATCCACCGCCAGCGTATGGCTGAAGGCCATTTCCATGGGGTTGGCGATTGGCCCGCCGGCCTGCTCCTTGAGATCGACGGCGCGGCCGTCCCAGAACTGTTTCACGTTGTAGCTGGCATTGAGCACAGTCGGTGAGTTGATCGGTCCCTGCTGCCAGCTGTGGCCGATCGAGGAGGGCAGGTTGTCGCTGCCGCCCATGCTCAGGTTGTGGCAGGAGTTGCAGGAGATGAAGCCAGACTTGGACAGGCGCGGATCGAAGAACAGCTGCTTGCCCAGTTCGACCTTGCCCGGGTTGTCGACCTTGGCCGGTTGTATAGGCTGGATCGGCTCGTTGGCCTGCGGTGCGGCCAGGGCGTTGACGCTCAGGAGGATCCCGGCGGCCAGTAGCGAAAGCTTGTGCATTACGGTGTAGTCCTTGACGGTTTTTTCGAGTTTTTCAGAGGGGACGCGGCGTCAGGGCAAAGGTAGTCGCGGACTCGAATGTCCTTTCCCGCGTTACCCGGACAGAGCCCGGGAGGCTCTGGCTCAGCCATTCTGGCATGACTTGGGCGGCAATCGCATGACCTGCTCCCGACGGCGGGAGCAGGTCATGGTTCAGAATGCGTTCAGCGGGATCCTCAGGTAGCGGATGCCGTTGTCCTCGGCCGGCGGCAGCTCGCCGGCGCGCATGTTGATCTGCACCGCAGGCAGGAGCAGAGCCGGCATGGCGAGGGTTGCGTCCTTCGCGTTGCGCATGGCCACGAACACTTCCTCGTCGATGCCCTGATGGGCGTGGACATTGTGCCGGCGCTCTTCACCCATGCTGGTTTCGTGGAGGAACTCCGTGCGACCCGGCGCCTTGTAATCATGGCAGACGAACACCCGGGTTTCGTCCGGCAGCCGGTAGAGGCGCTGGATCGAGCGGTACAGGGCGCGTGCGTCCCCTCCCGGGAAGTCGCAGCGGGCGGTGCCGTAGTCGGGCATGAACAGGGTGTCGCCGACGAAGGCGGCATCGCCGATCAGGTAGGTCATGCAGGCCGGGGTATGTCCGGGGGTATGGAGGGCGCGGGCCCGGATGTCGCCGATCTGGAAGGCCTCGTCATCATGGAACAGGTGGTCGAACTGGCTGCCATCTCGGGCGAATTCCGCGCCGGCATTGAACAGCGTGCCGAAGGTTTCCTGGACCTGGGTGATGTGTTCGCCGATGCCGAGCCTGCCGCCGAGTTGCCGCTTGAGATAGGCGGCGGCGCTCAGGTGGTCGGCGTGGACGTGGGTTTCCAGAATCCACCGCACCTCCAGCTCCTGGGTGCGGACATGGGCGATCAGGCGATCGGCGGAGCCGTGGTCGATGTGCCCGGATGCAGGCTCGTAGTCCAGCACGGCGTCGATCAGGGCGCACTGACGGCTGACCGGATCGCTCACCACATAGCTGTAGGTGCAGGTGGTGGGGTCGAGGAAGGCTTCTACACGGGCGTTCATGGGCTGTCCTTCGGCAAGGGGATCCATACCCCGGGGAGTCTTGATGCGAAAGCCTGGCGGAAGGAGCTGCCCGAGGCCGGCCTCACTTTCCGCTCTCGCAGGTATTGGTGCCCATCACAGTGTAGGCCCGTCGCCCGTGGAAGCAGCCGGCGGCTATGCTCAGGGTGCGGGGGCGATGCCGGGTTTCATCTTGATCCCCGGTTCAACGGCCAAGGGGTGCGCTGCTGTTCCAGCACGCCGAACAGCCACATGCCGCCGAGCATGGCGAGCACGAAAATCAGGCTCTGCCAGTAGCCGCCGAGCAGCAGGGTGAGGGCCGGGCCCGGACAGACGCCGGCGATGTCCCAGCCGATGCCGAACAAGAAGCTGCCGCCGATCAGCCGACGGTCCAGCTCGCGCTTCTGCGGCAACTGCATGGGCGCGTCCAGCAATGAGCGTTGCTGGCGCCTGGCCCAGGAGAAGGGCAGCAGGGCGGTGCCGATGGCGGCAGCCATCACCAGCGCCAGCGAGGGATCCCAGGCTCCGGCCAGGTCGAGAAAGCCCAGTACCTTGGCCGAATTGCTCATGCCGGCCAGCAGCAGGCCAGTGCCGAAGAGCAGCCCGGCGAGCAGTGCACTCAGTCTGCGCATGTTCAACCTCCCCACAGGTGACGCAGCACGAAGACCGTGGCGAAGCCACTGGCCATGAAGGTCAGGGTCGCGGCCATGGAGCGCGGCGACAGGCGGGAAATCCCGCAGACGCCATGCCCGCTGGTACAGCCGGAGCCATAGCGAGTGCCGAGGCCGACCAGCAGACCAGCGATCACCAGGCCGGGCCAGCCGGTCTGGAATTCGGCTTCCGGCAGTGTGCCGAACAGCCCCCAGAGCAGAGGCGCTGCCAGCAGGCCGAGCAGAAACAGCGCCTTCTCGTCACGACCGTCTGCGTTGCCCTGCAGCAGGCTGCCGAGCAGGCCACTGATGCCGGCGATGCGCCCGTTCAGCACCACGAACAGGCTGGCCGCCAGACCGATCAGCACGCCGCCGGCCAGGGCCGGCCCAGGAGTGAAATGCACCCAGTCGATGTACATCCCGTCGCTCCTCCGCAGGGTCGCTTGGTTATGTTGATCAAACAATATATTTGTTTGTAAACTGTTTGCAAGCGTGGGGGATGGAGCCTTCGGGAGCCTGGCCAGTCCTTCGTTCCCTCTTCTTCAAGGCTCCCTGCCAGCATAGTGTGGAGGTGGCCATTCGTTTTCCCGTTGCTCTGACCCTGCTGCTCGCCAGTGGGCTCTCGTTTGCCGATCCGCAAGAATTCGAGGCCGAGGCGCGCGCCCTGATACCGCCTTTCGCCCAGGCGCTGCAGGACACCGTCAGGCAGGCGCTGGCCAAAGGCGGGCCGCAGAATGCAGTGCAGGCCTGCCAGAGCCTGGCGCCGGCCATCGCCGAGCAGCACAGTCGGGAGCCCTGGCGCGTCGGGCGGACCGCGCTCAAGGTGCGCAATCCGGCCAACCGTCCGGATGTCTGGGAGCGCCAGGTACTGGAGCGTTTCGCAGAGGCCGCCGCTGCGGGACAGCCCGTCGCCGGGCTGAGCCATGGCGAGGTGGTCGACGGCGAGTATCGCTACATGCAGGCCATTCCCACCGGCGAGCCTTGTCTGGCTTGTCATGGCAAGAACATCGACAAGGCCCTGCTCGCCACCCTGGACGAGCGTTATCCCCAGGACCAGGCACGCGGCTTCGCCCTCGGCGAGCTGCGCGGCGCCTTCACCTTGCGCCGCCCCGCCGACGGCATGACGCCTTGAGTGGCAGACCCGATTGATGGGCGCCGGATCTGCGTCCGCCCAAGTCGGGGTACCAACTGCCTGAGGCGCGGGATGGCCCCTTTGCCAGGGGCCACGGAGCCGGCGTGACCTTGCCGCCCACCCCGTCGGCTGCAGCCTGCCGGCTCCTGGGCGGAAGGGATTCCAGCAGAGTGCCGTCGATCAGGGCGCGGAAGGCATGTGCGCTCAGCGGACGGGCAAACAGCCAGCCCTGTCCGTAGTCGGCACCCTCGCTGCCGAGCAGGCGCGCCTGGTCCTCGCGCTCAATGCCTTCGGCGATGACCTTGAGGTGCAGCGCCCTGGCCATGCGCACGATGTGGGGGGCGACGCCACTGCTGGCGGCATCGGCCCCCAGGGCATCGATGAATGCCTTGTCGATCTTCAGGCAGTCCACCGGCAGCATCTGCAGGTAGGCCAGGCTGGAATAGCCGGTGCCGAAGTCGTCGATCAGCACCCGGTGGCCGCGGGCGCGCAACTCCGCCAGGTTCCGGCTGGCCGCCTGCACGTCGATCAGCCCGCGCTCGGTCACCTCGAAGGCGATCTGCTCGGGCCGGACGCCGTGCCTGGCCAGCAGGCGCTCGGTCAGCGGGCCGATCCGCGGCACACTGACATCGCAGGCGGACAGGTTGATCGAGATGTACAGCTCGGGATGCCTGCGCAGCAGCTCGCCGAGCTGTTCCAGCACTTCCTTGAGAAGGAAGTCGGTGATTGCGCGGATCTGCCCGGTCGACTCGGCCAGCGGAATGAACTGCTCGGGGCTGGTCAGGCTGCCATCGGGGCGCTGCCAGCGCATCAGGGCCTCGGCGCCGATGCAGCGGCGGCTGGCGAGGTCGAAGATCGGCTGGTAATGGACCTTCAGCTCCTGGCGCCGCAGGGCGCCCTGCAGCTCACCGCGCAGCGACAGGCGCCCGCGTACCAGCCAGAAGGTTATGCCGCCACCCAGCAGGGCCAGCAGCAGGCTGGCCGGCAGCAGGCGCTCCCAGTATGCGCGGATGCGCTCGAGCAGCCTGGCGCGTGGAGCCAGCAGGGCCAGCCGATAGTCCGGGTTGTCGCCCGGCAGAGAATAGAACGGCTGTCCGTCGAGCAACTGCAGCGAGGTGCTGTCGGCTGCTCCGGGCAGGATCGTCAGGGGGCGCGTCGCCGCGAGAAGCGGCAGTGCCTTGGGGCTGCCACGGGGAATCAGATAGACGCCCAGGCCGTCGGATGAGTCGATCGCATCGAGCAGATGGCTGCGGAGGCTGGAAACCCGAAAGGGACCGTGGGCGACCACCAGGGAGGCCGGGGTGTCGCCGGGATTGTTCGTTGCCGTCAGCCAGTAGTCCTGGCCCTGGCTGCGGAAATCGGCCGGCCGGGACGGCTCCGGCGACGCATGACGCGGCCGGCTGGAGCAGCGCTGTCCGTCGGCAACGAAGCTGGCTTCGTGAATGAAGCGATGGTCGAAGCTGACCTGGCGCAGGTTTTCCACCAGCGCCGGATCGCAGCGACGCAGGGGCTGCAGTTCCAGGGTGGCGAGTCCCTGATGCAACTGGTCGAGCACCTGTTCGAGACGTCCCCGGATGCGGTCGCCGCGACTTGCCAGATCTCCCCGCTGGGCTTCCCGCGCCTGGGAGAGCGCCAGGCCCAGGCCGAGAAGCACGAATAGAAGGGCACCGGCCAGGGTCGTCAGCAGGGCCATCGGCCAAGGCCGGTAGATGGCTCGGTACAGTTGCACCAGGGCGTGTTGCATGTCAGCGCTCCCGACATCCTTTCAGGAATGACGCCTGCCGCCAGTTTTCCTTACCCCGTTTCGTTCAGGGTTGCCAGCAGGGCCGCGGTTTCAGCGTCCGGCTCGCCGTCGAAGCGGGCCGGACGGTATTTCATCTGGAAGGCGGCAAGGATCCGCCGCGTCTCGGCGTCCAGAACCCCGTGCCGCTCCAGGGCATAGCCGTGCCGGGCCAGTTGCTCCTGGAACCAGGCGACCTCCGGCAACTGGACGGCGTAGCGCGCCTGCAGCTCGGCTACCCGGCGCGCATCCGGCCAGACGACGAGCCCGGCCTCGGCCAGACGCTTCCAGGGAAACAGCGGACCCGGGTCGACCTTGCGCAGCGGGGCAATGTCACTATGGCCGATTATCGCATCGGGTCCCAATCCGTGGCGCTTGACGATGTCCTTGAGGAGAAGGATCAGCGCATCGATCTGCTCCGACGAATAGGGATACCAGAGACGTCCGTTGGGGGTGTCCAGATAGCCGAGGTTGACCAGTTCGATGCCGATGCTGTTGGCATTCAGCCAGGTCCTGCCGCGCCATTGGCTGTTGCCAGCGTGCCAGGCGCGGCGGTCTTCTTCAACCAAGCGGTAGATGGTCGCAGGCTTGGCGTCGATCAGATAGTGGCTGCTGACCTCACCCTGGGTGAGCTGGTGCAGCGAGCCCGGCAGATCCTCCGAGGTGTAATGCAGGACGATGTACTGCACGCGGCTGTCCTGGCTGCGCGAACTGTAGCGGGTATCGATCCGCGGGCCGGCGGCGCAGCCGGCCAGCAGGGCGAGGATCAGGGGGAGGGCGAGCGACTTCATGAAGTGTGGGCGTGTCCGGCAAGGATCGAGGGTGCGGCGGGCTCCGCTGGATGGACCGTACGCACCAGGGAAGTATTGCAAAAGCATGGCGATTTGCTGCGTTCGTCGGTGGGCGCGCCGCCAGACCGTTCCCGTTCAGGGCTGGGCCTGTGGCAGAGTGTTGTGCCCGAGGTGTTCGGGCAGGCGGACCTCCACCGCCACCGGCAGGTGATCGGAGATCTGTTGCGGCAGCACCTGTACCCGCTCCAGCGTCAGGCTGGGGCTGAGCAAGATGTGGTCGATGCAGCGCTGCGGACGCCAACTGGGAAAGGTGGCCTCGATCTGCGGGGCGAGCAGGCCGAGATCGCGCAGAGGGGAGTATTCCAGCAATTCGCGGGCATGGGTGTTCATGTCGCCCATCAGCACCAGATGGCGATAGTCGCCGATCAGCTCTCGAATGTAGGCGAGCTGACGGGTGCGCGTTCGGGCGCCGAGGGCCAGATGCATCATGACCACCGCCAGCGCATCGGGGCCTTCACCGAGCCGCAGGAGTATCGCGCCGCGTCCCGGCGGGCCGGGCAGCGGGTGGTCTTCCAGCGCGGAGGGCCGCAGGCGGCTGAGCAGGCCGTTGCTATGCTGGGCCAGCGGGCCGAGGTTGCGGTTGAGCTGCTGGTACCAGTAGGGGAAGTTGCCGAGCTGGGCGAGGTGTTCCACCTGGTTGACATAGTCGGAGCGCAGGCTGCCCCCGTCGACCTCCTGCAGGGCTACCAGGTCGAAGTCGGCGAGCAGGTCGCCGATTCGCTGCAGATTCACGGCTCGCCCGGCATGCGGCAGCAGATGCTGCCAGCTGCGGGTCAGATAGTGCCGGTAATTCTCGGTGCGGATACCGACCTGGATGTTGAAGCTCAGCAGGCGCAGCCGACCGTCGGCGGTCAGCGCGCGTGCATCGCGGCATTGCGGATTGGTCCGCGGTTGCCGCACGGCGGCCTGGCGTTCAACCGTGCGTCGGCGCAGCATGACTCCTCCCGCCCAGCGTCACTGGGCACTGCGTTCCTGGTCGATCAGGTAGTCGGCCACCTGCAGGGTGTTCTCCGGGCCGCCGGCGCTGCCCAGGTCGAAGCGGTATTTGCCGTTGACGACCATGACCGGAACGCCGGAGATCTGGTAGGCGATCGCCAGCTTCTTCGCCTTCTCCATCTGGCTCTTCACGTTGAAGGAGCTGTAGGTCTTGAGGAAGGCGTCCTTGTCGATGCCGTGGCCGGCGAGGAACTCGGCCATCTCCTCGGGGGTTGCCAGCTTCTTGCCGTCCTTGTGGATGGCTTCGAAGATCGCGGCATGGACTTTCGACTCCACGTTCATTGTCTCCAGCGTGAGGAACAGCTGGCCATGGACGTTCCACACACCACCGAACAGGGCCGGAACGCGCCGGAAGTTCACGTCTTCCGGCAGCTTGCTGGCCCAGGCGTTGATGCTCGGCTCGAACTGGTAGCAATGCGGGCAGCCGTACCAGAACAGCTCCACGACCTCGATCTTGCCCGGCTGCGCCACCGGCACCGGGGTGGGCAGCTCGACATACTGCTTGCCGACCTTGATGTCGGCGGGCGAGAGCGACTCCGCCTGGGTGCCCAGGGCGAACAGGCTGGCACTGGCGAGAACGGCGCCGAGAATCAATTTACGCATGCGTGACGACTCCTTGCATTGCTGGTGGGGGCTTCCGGTACGGGCAGTCTTCGACCCGCAAGGGCGAAGCGGGTGACCTATTGTAAGGGGAGGGCCAATGAAAAAGGGCGGCCATCTGCCGCCCTTTTTTCAACACCGACGAACCGTGCTCAGTGCAGGCCCTGGATGTAGCTGGAGATCGCGGCGATGTCCTTGTTGCTCAGCTTGGCGGCGATGGAGCGCATGATCATGCTGTCGCCGTCGTTGGTACGCACGCCTTCGCGGAAGTCGGTGAGCTGCTTGGCCACGTACTGTGCATGCTGACCGCCCAGTTTCGGGTAGGCGGCCGGGGCGTTGCCCGCGCCGTTCGGCGAGTGGCAGCCGGTGCAGGCGGGCATGCCGTCGGCCAGCTTGCCGCCGCGGTAGAGGGCTTCGCCAGCTTCGACCATTTGCGGATCGGCGGCGCCGACGGTCATCTTCTGCGAGGCGAAGTAGGCGGCGAGATCGGCCAGGTCCTGGTCGCTGAAGTTGTCGAGCATGCCGGTCATTTCCAGCACCTTGCGGCCGACGCCTTCGGGAGCGCCCGGCTTGGAGCCGGCCTTGATGTCCTGCATCTGCTTGAGCAGATAGCGCTCGCCCTGGCCGGCCAGTTTCGGGAAGTTCGGTGCCGCGCTGTTGCCGTCCGGACCATGGCAGGCACCGCAGATGGCCGCCTTGCCTTGGCCGGCGGCGGCATCGCCCTCGGCATGGGCCAGGCCGGTGATCCCCAGGGTTAACAGCAGAGTCACGAGTGCTTTGTTCATCAGCTAATCCAAATCACGGCTCAAGAAAAGTGTTGTTGTCGACCGATGTGCCCGATCTCAGGGGAATTCCCGGCGGCTTCGGCGTGGCTGTCCATGCATCCATGCGCGCCTGCAGGGGCCAGAGTCGACTGGGCAGCTGGCAGTCAAGGGCAGCATCACGACGCTGCGGCGGGCAACAGGCTCCTTGAGCAGGCCTTCCGCAGGGAACAAGCACCGTGCGGTCAACGTACGGTCAGTCTTAAACCGTTCCCGTGAACACTTACCCAGGGACAGGGGCAAAGCGCACACAAAATCCGCGGCATTATATACTGATGGCTCCGAAACGGAAACGACATGGCGCCGCAGCCTGTGCGTGCCAACCCAGCGGAACTCTCCGATGTCCTTCAAGAATCCCATTCTCGGCCTGTGTCAGCAGGCTGTCTTCATGCTCAGCGCTGCCCGGGTCGACCAGTGTCCTGCCGACGACGGCCTCGAGGTCGCCTTTGCCGGACGCTCCAATGCCGGCAAGTCCAGCGCGCTGAACACCCTGACCCACGCCAATCTCGCGCGCACCTCGAAGACCCCGGGGCGCACCCAGTTGCTGAACTTCTTCCGTCTCGACGACCAGCGTCGCCTGGTCGATCTGCCCGGCTACGGCTATGCCAAGGTGCCGATTCCTCTCAAGCAGCACTGGCAGCACCACCTGGAGGCCTACCTGGGCAGCCGCCGCAGTCTGGCCGGCGTGGTCCTGCTGATGGACATCCGCCACCCTCTGACCGACTTCGACCGGATGATGCTCGACTGGGCCAGCGCCAGCGGCATGCCCATGCACATCCTGCTGACCAAGGCCGACAAGCTGGCCTTCGGTGCGGCGAAGAACGCCTTGCTCAAGGTCCGGCGGGAGCTCCACAAGGGCTGGGGCGAGGGGGTGAGTATCCAGCTGTTCTCGGCACCCAAGCGCCAGGGGGTCGAGGAGGCCCACGACGTGCTGGCGCACTGGCTGGGCCTGGCCGGAGACGACGAAGGCGAGGCGGGCGCCGGGGCCTGAGCCCCGGTGAGTCGGCTCACTGGTGCCAGGCATGGCCCTGCTGTTCGAGCAGGCTGTGGGCCTGCTCCGGTCCCCATGAGCCGGCGGGGTAGGGGCGCGGCCTCTGGTAGTAGGCATGCCAGCCGCCGATGATCGGGTCGACCCAGCGCCAGGCGGCCTCCACTTCGTCGCGGCGCATGAACAAAGTGGAGTCGCCCTCGATCACGTCCAGCAGCAGACGCTCGTAGGCGTCCCAGCGGCGCTTCTGGCGGAAGGCATGGGCCAGGTTGAGGTCCAGCTCGACCGGCGCCAGATGCATGCCCTTGCCCGGGCTCTTGGCCATCAGTTGCAGGCTGATCGACTCCTCCGGCTGCAGGCGGATCAGCAGGCGATTGGCCTGGCCGCCCGGGAACAGCCGGTGCGGTACCGGCTTGAACTGGATGACGATCTCCGAGCTTTTCTTCGCCATGCGCTTGCCGGTGCGCAGGTAGAAGGGCACGCCCGCCCAGCGCCAGTTGTCGATCTCGGCATGCACCGCGACGAAGGTTTCCGTATCGCTGTCGTTGTCGACATGCTTTTCGAAATAGTAGGCCGGGACCTCCTGGCCGCCGATCTTGCCGGCGGCGTACTGGCCGCGCACCGTGCGATCCTTCACGTCGAAGCCGGTGATGGGTTTCAGCGCTTCGAGAATCTTCACCTTCTCGTTGCGCACCGCCTCGGCATCGAAGCGCACCGGGGCCTCCATGGCGACCAGGCAGAGCAGCTGCAGCAGGTGGTTCTGCAGCATGTCGCGCATCGCCCCGGCCTTGTCGTAGTAGCTGCCGCGGTTCTCCACGCCGAGGGTTTCGCAGACGCTGATCTGTACGTGGTCGATGTGTCCGGCACGCCAGACCGGCTCGAACAGGGCGTTGGCGAAGCGCAGCGCCATCAGGTTCTGCACGGTTTCCTTGCCCAGGTAGTGGTCGATGCGGAAGACCTGGGACTCCTGGAACACCTGGCCGATGGCCTGGTTGATCGCCAGCGCCGACTCCAGCGAATGGCCGATGGGCTTCTCCAGCACAATGCGCGTGTCGTTCCCGGCCAGGCCGGCATTGGCCAGGTGCGCGGCGATGTCCTCGAACAGGCTGGGGGCGGTGGCGAGGTAATAGATGCGCCCACGCTGGCAGGCGTTGCCCAGGTGGCGGGCCAGGCGGCCGTAGTCGGCACTCTGACTGGCATCCATGGCGAAATAGTCGATCCGTTCGGCGAAACCCTGCCAGGTGGCGGTGTCGAAGCTTGCCCGCGGCACGTGGGCCCGGCAATGGCGCTCGGCCAGGGCGCGATAGGTATCGCGGCCCAGCGGCTTGCGCGCCAGCGCGAGGATGCGCATGTCGGCCGGCAGGCGCCGGTCGCGGTGCAGGTGGTAGAGCGCCGGCAGCAGCTTGTGCAGCGCCAGGTCGCCGGTGCCGCCGAAAACCAGCATGTCGCAGGGAAGGGTCACAACAGCCTCCAACGCGTTTGGCTATGGGCTGGGCGCCAGTCATGTAGTATAACTACAGGCGCACTACAGCCCGATCCCGATCATAACCGAGTTCAGCCTCCGTGAATCTCTTGCAGCATATTGCCCAATCACGCGCCCTGCTGCGCAAGTCGGAACTCAAGGTGGCCGATCATGTGCTGCTCGACCCGGCCGCGGCGATGCACAGTTCGATGGCCAGTCTGGCCCAGGAGGTCGGGGTCAGCGAGCCGACCATCGTGCGCTTCTGCCGGGCCATCGGATGTGCCGGCTTCCAGGACCTGAAGCTGAAGCTGGCGCAGAGCCTGGCCGCCGGCGCCAGCTTCGGCCAGTTCGCCATCCACGAGAACGATTCGGTCGTCGACTTCAGCCTGAAGATCTTCGACACCACCCTGCACACCCTGATGGGGGTGCGCGAGAAGCTCGATCCGGCGGCCCTGCAGCGTGCCATCGATGCCATCGCCGGGGCGCCGCGCATCGAGTTCTACGGCTTCGGCGCCTCCGGCGCGGTGGCCATCGATGCCCAGCACAAGTTCTTCCGCCTGCTGCTCACCGCCGCCGCCTATTCCGACCCGCACATGCAGGCCATGTCGGCGGTGACCCTCAAGCCCGGCGACGTGGCGATCTGCATTTCCCAGTCGGGACGCTCCAAGGACCTTCTGATCACCGCCAACCTGGTCCGCGAGACCAGGGCCACCCTGATCACCCTGTGCCCCGGGCAGACACCGCTGGCCGAGCTGGCCGACATCAACGTGGCGATCGACGTTCACGAGGACACCGAGGTCTACACCCCGCTGACCTCGCGCATCGCCCACCTGGTGGTGATCGACGTGCTGGCCATGGGCGTGGCCATGGCCCGCGGACCGGATCTGGTCAACCACCTGAAGAGCGTCAAGCGCAGCCTGCGCAGCCTGCGCCTGTCGCCCAAGGCAGTGCGCGCCGCAGAGGAGTAGCGCACCCGGCGGTCGCGGGTCACGACAGTGTCATCCGCCTGCCGTGAAGGCGTCATCGGCCGCCGGCAATCCTGAGGACCCCCGACCTTTGCTGGGAGACCCTCATGCCTCGCCACACGGAAGACGCGTATTATCCTTGCCCCCTGGATTCGAAGGCCCGCCGCAAGCGCCTGGACGAGCGCCGGATGCATTTTCGCCGGGCCATCGAGCGCTACGACGAGCAGCGTCGGCTGCAGCATGAACTGGACGACTACCCGGATCTGCGCATGGTCAGCCTGGCGCCGGCATCCGCGGCGATCTTCCGGCAAAGCGCTCGGCCAGCGCGCTGATCTTCGCGCGCTCGGCGCGGATGAACGTCTCGAACGCCCGCGCCACCGGGCTCAGCCGCTTGCCCTCGGTGTGCACCAGGCACCAGCTGTGGTACAGCGGCAACTCCTCCACCGGCAGCTCGCAGAGCTGGCCGGCGGCCAGTTCCAGACTCGCCGCATGGCGCGGCAGCAGGGCCAGGCCGAGGCCGGCGATCACCGCCTGCAACTGCGCCTCGGTCGAGCCGATCTCCAGCGTCTCGGCGAAGTGCGCGCGCTTCTGGTGGCAATACTCCTCGCCGGCGCGGCGGGTGCCGGAGCCGGGCTCGCGCAGCAGCAGCGGAAAGTCCGTCAGATCCTGCAGGCGCAGGCTCGGCCGCGCACACAGCGGGTGTCCGGGCGGGGCCACGGCGACGATCGGATTGTTGAGAAAGGGATAGAAGTTCAGCGCCAGCTCGCTCGGCACCTGCGACATGATCAGCAGGTCGTCGCGGCTCATCGACAGGCGGCGCACCGCCTGGGCGTGGTTGACCACCACCAGCTGCAGGCTGACCTCCGGGTGCTGTGCGCGGAAGGCGGCGAACAGGTGCGGCACCAGGTACTTGGCGCTGGACTCCACCGCCAGGTTGAGCTGGCCCTGCAGCGAGCCCTGCAGGTCCGACAGCTGCATGTCGAGGCTTTCCAGGTGGCCGAAGATGTCCTCGCTGGTTTTCAGCAGCGCCTCGGCGGCCGGCGTCAGGTAGAGCTTCTTGGCCACGTACTCGAACAGCGGCTGGCCGACCAGTTCCTCCAGCTGGCGGATCTGCAGGCTGACCGCCGGCTGGGTCAGCGCCATCTCCTCGGCGGCGCGGCTGTAGGAGCGGCTCTCGCATACCGCGCGAAATACCCGCAACTGGCGCAGGGTCAGGCGCATCAAGGACTTACGCATGGTGACCTCGGTGGCGAAAAGGCGTGCGGCGCGGTTTTCGGCAGGAAAGACCGCATTCCGCGTGTGGCTATCTGTGGATGTATAAGTTGTAGTTTATGCTTAACCTAACAAATATTCATTTTTCTTAATCGATCCCCCGGCCTAGGGTTAGCACACCTGCCGACTGACCGTCCGAGTTGGCCAGCTCAGCCGAGGGAGACCTCCGTGATAAAAAAAATCCTCATTGCCAACCGTGGCGAGATCGCTGTCCGCATCGTGCGCGCCTGCGCCGAGATGGGCATCCGCTCGGTGGCCATCTTCTCCGAAGCCGACCGCCATGCCCTGCACGTGAAGCGGGCCGACGAGGCGCACTTCATCGGCGAGGATCCGCTGGCCGGCTACCTGAACCCGCGCAAGCTGGTCAACCTGGCGGTGGAAACCGGCTGCGACGCCCTGCACCCGGGCTACGGCTTCCTCTCGGAAAACGCCGAGCTGGCGGAGATCTGCGCCCAGCGCGGGATCAAGTTCATCGGCCCGTCGGCCGAGGTGATCCGTCGCATGGGTGACAAGACCGAGGCGCGGCGCAGCATGATCGCCGCCGGCGTGCCCTGCACCCCCGGCACCGAAGGCAACGTCGCCGATCTGGCCGAGGCGCTGCGCGAGGCCGAGCGGATCGGCTACCCGGTGATGCTCAAGGCCACCTCCGGCGGCGGCGGCCGCGGCATCCGCCGCTGCAACAGCGTCTCCGAACTGGAGCACGCCTACCCGCGGGTGATCTCCGAGGCGACCAAGGCCTTCGGCAGCGCCGAAGTCTTTCTCGAGAAGTGCATCGTCAACCCGAAGCACATCGAGGCGCAGATCCTCGCCGACTCCTTCGGCAACACCGTGCACCTGTTCGAGCGCGACTGCTCGATCCAGCGCCGCAACCAGAAGTTGATCGAGATCGCCCCGAGTCCCCAGCTGACCCCCGAACAGCGCGCCTACATCGGCGATCTGGCGGTGCGCGCGGCCAAGGCGGTGGGCTACGAGAACGCCGGCACCGTGGAGTTCCTGCTCGCCGAGGGCGAGGTGTACTTCATGGAGATGAACACCCGGGTCCAGGTGGAGCACACCATCACCGAGGAAATCACCGGCATCGACATCGTCCGCGAACAGATCCGCGTCGCCTCGGGCCTGCCACTCTCCATCGAGCAGAAGGACATCCAGCACCGCGGCTATGCCCTGCAGTTCCGCATCAACGCCGAGGACCCGAAGAACAACTTCCTGCCCAGCTTCGGCAAGATCACCCGCTACTACGCCCCCGGCGGCCCCGGCGTGCGTACCGACACGGCGATCTACACCGGCTACACCATCCCGCCGTACTACGACTCGATGTGCCTGAAGCTGATCGTCTGGGCGCTGACCTGGGAAGAGGCGCTGGCCCGCGGCCTGCGCGCCCTGGACGACATGCGCGTGCAGGGGGTGAAGACCACCGCGCCCTACTACCAGCAGATTCTCGGCAATCCGGATTTCCGCAGCGGGCAGTTCAACACCAGCTTCGTCGACGAACATCCGGAACTGCTCGACTACTCGATCAAGCGCAGGCCTGGCGAGCTGGCCATCGCCATCGCCGCCGCCATCGCCGCCCATGCCGGGCTCTGACGAACACCAGCCCGGCTGTCCGGCTGCAGGCTCAAGAGGAACTGACGAATGAAGAAGATCACGGTCACCGACACCATCCTGCGTGACGCCCACCAGTCGCTGATCGCCACCCGCATGCGCCTCGAGGACATGCTGCCGATCTGCGACAAGCTGGACAAGGTCGGCTACTGGTCGCTGGAAGTCTGGGGCGGCGCCACCTTCGATTCCTGCATCCGCTTCCTCAAGGAAGATCCCTGGGAGCGCCTGCGCCAGCTGCGCGCCGCGCTGCCCAACACCCGCCTGCAGATGCTGCTGCGCGGACAGAACCTGCTCGGCTACCGCCACTACAGCGACGACGTGGTCAAGGCCTTCGTCGCCAAGGCGGCGGTCAACGGCATCGACGTGTTCCGCATCTTCGATGCGATGAACGACGTGCGCAACCTGCGCGTGGCCATCGAGGCGGTCAAGGCCGCCGGCAAGCACGCCCAGGGCACCATCTGCTACACCACCAGCCCGGTGCACACCGTCGAGTCCTTCGTCGAGCTGGGTAAGCGCATGCAGGAGAAGGGCGTCGACTCCCTGGCGATCAAGGACATGGCGGGCCTCCTGACCCCCTACGCCACCGCCGAGCTGGTCAAGGCGCTGAAGGCCGAGATCGACCTGCCGGTGTTCATCCACTCCCACGACACCGCGGGCCTCGGCGCGATGTGCCAGCTCAAGGCCATCGAAGCCGGCGCCGACCACATCGACACCGCCATCTCCAGCTTCGCCTGGGGCACCAGCCACCCCGGCACCGAGTCGATGGTCGCCGCCCTGCGCGGCAGCGAGTACGACACCGGCCTGGACCTGGAGCTGCTGCAGGAGATCGGCCTGTACTTCTACGCGGTGCGCAAGCGCTACCACCAGTTCGAGAGCGAATTCACCGCGGTCGACACCCGCGTGCAGGTCAACCAGGTGCCGGGCGGCATGATGTCCAACCTGGCCAACCAGCTGAAGGAGCAGGGCGCCCTGCACCGCATCAACGAGGTGTTCGCCGAAATCCCGCGCGTGCGCGAAGACCTCGGCTTCCCGCCGCTGGTCACCCCGACCTCGCAGATCGTCGGCACCCAGGCGGTGTTCAACGTGCTCGCCGGCGAGCGCTACAAGACCATCACCAACGAGGTGAAGCTCTACCTGCAGGGCCGCTACGGCAAGGCGCCGGGCAAGGTCAACGAGCACCTGCGCTTCCAGGCGATCGGCACCGAGGAAGTCATCGACGTGCGCCCGGCCGACCTGCTCAAGCCGGAAATGACCAAGCTGCGTGCGGAGATCGGCGAGCTGGCGCGCAACGAGGAGGACGTGCTGACCTACGCCATGTTCCCCGACATCGGCCGCAAGTTCCTCGAGGAGCGCAAGGCCGGCACCCTGGTGCCCGAAGCCCTGCTGCCGATCCCCACCGCGGGCGCCGGCCCGGCCAGCGAAGGCGTGCCCACCGAATTCCTCATCGACGTGCACGGCGAGACCTACCGGGTGGACATCACCGGCGTCGGCCTCAAGGGCGAGGGCAAGCGCCACTTCTACCTGTCTATCGACGGCATGCCGGAAGAGGTGGTGTTCGAGCCGCTCAACGAGTTCGTCGCCGGCGGCTCCGGCAAGCGCAAGCAGGCCGGCGCACCGGGCGACGTCAGCACCAGCATGCCGGGCAATATCGTCGACGTCCTGGTCAAGGAGGGCGATGTGGTCAAGGCCGGCCAGCCGATCCTGATCACCGAGGCCATGAAGATGGAAACCGAAGTGCAGGCGCCGATCGGCGGCACGGTCAAGGCCATCCACATCGCCAAGGGCGATCGCGTCAACCCCGGCGAACTGCTGGTGGAGATCGAGGGCTGAGTTGCAGTTTGCAAAAGTTTGAAAGGCGGTTTGGGGAGTCGTGAGACTCCCTTTTTTTTTGAATCTCCGGCGGCGGGAGAGGCGGACTCTCCCGGCTCCGCTCTCTCAGCGCAGCCCGGCGAGGATCTCGAACGAGCGCAGGCGGGCAGCCGGGTCGTAGATGTCGCCGGTGAAGATCAGTTCGTCGGCGCCGGTCTGCTCGAGCAGCACGTCCAGGCGGGCACGGACCTTCTCCGGGCCGCCGATCACCGCCAGGCCGAGGAACTCGCCGACCGCCGCCTGCTCCTGCGGCTGCCAGCGGCCGATCATCGACGGCACCGGCGGGCGCAGCACCCGGCTCTCGCCGCGGATCAGCGCCAGTGCGCGCTGGAGGGCGGTGGTGGCGAGGAACTCCGCCTCCTCGTCGGTGGGCGCGGCGATCAGCGGTACGCCGATCATCACGTAGGGTTTGTCGAGCACCGCCGAAGGCCGGAAGTTGTCGCGGTAGAGGCGGATCGCCTCGTGCAGGTAGCGCGGCGCGAAATGCGAGGCGAAGGCGTAGGGCAAGCCCTTGCATGCCGCCAGCCGGGCGCTGAACAGGCTGGAGCCGAGCAGCCAGATCGGCACCTCGGTGCCGACCCCGGGCATGGCGATCACCCGCTGGCCGGGCTGCGCCGGGCCGAGCAGGGCCTGCAGTTCCTCGACGTCCGCCGGAAAGTCCTCGTCGCTGCCCAGGCGGTCGCGGCGCAGGGCGCGGGCGGTGTGGTGATCGGCCCCCGGCGCGCGGCCGAGACCGAGGTCGATGCGTCCCGGATAGAGGGTGGCGAGGGTGCCGAACTGCTCGGCGACCACCAGCGGCGCATGGTTGGGCAGCATGACGCCGCCGGCGCCGACGCGAATATGATGGGTGCCGGCCGCCAGATAGCCGACCAGCACGGCGGTGGCGGAGCAGGCGACGCCGTCCATGTTGTGGTGTTCGGCCACCCAGAAGCGGGTGAAGCCCAACGCCTCGGCATGCCTGGCCAGGACCAGGGCGTTCTGCAGGGCCTGGGCCGGCCCGCCGTCGTCGCGGATCGGCGCCAGGTCGAGAATGGAAAGCGCGGTGTCGGCCAGTCGTGGCATGGAGGTTTCCTCGAGTCGCTCCGGGACTCGTCCGTCGGGAAAGGGAGGAGACTAAAGCAAAAGGCGGCGCCGGTGGCCGCCTTGTCCGGGCTGGCGGCCCTTCAGCTGTCGGCCAGGCGGAAGCCGACCTTCAGGGTGACCTGATAGTGGCCGACCGCGCCGTTCTCGATGTGGCCGCGGATCTCGCCCACCTCGAACCATTCCAGATAGTCGAGGGTCTTCGACGCCTCGGCCAGGGCGTTGCTGATCGCGTCCTCGATGCTGCTGCGCGAGGAGCCGATGATTTCGATCTTCTTGTAGGTGTGGTGGTCGGACATGCGGGCCTCCCGTATCGATGGGCGGGGCCGGCCCAGGTGCCTGCCCCATTAGGGTCTGTTGAGGTTTTGGCGTAGGCCGCGACGGCGGCCCGTTTGGCGCAGAACAAGGAACGAGAAGAGAGGTTTGGTCATTCCAAACGAACGACGGGCGACGCCGTGCTGCGCCAAACGGGCCCCGTCCCTACGGGTTGCGCGGCAAATGCCGCCATGCGGCGTTGCGGGTCTTGGCAAGGGAATGACCATTGCCGGCGCCCCGCGCCTAACCTGGCGGCATTTGACGTGGCAACGCGGCTCACGCCAAAACCTCAACAGACCCTAGGTGAGGCAGGCCGCAGGCGCGAGAGTTCAGCCGCCGTCGCGCCGCTCAACTGACCGTCGGCAGCCTGGGATCGTGCAGGAAGCCCTCGGCCTGCATCCGCCACAGCGAGGCGTAGAGGCCGTCGCGGGCGAGCAGTTCGGCCGGGGTGCCGTCCTCCACCACCTTGCCCTTCTGCATCACCAGGATGCGGTCGAAATTGGCCACGGTGGACAGCCGGTGGGCCACCGCCAGCACCGTGCGGCCGCGCACCAGGTCGGCCAGGGCGACCTGGATCTCCGCCTCGGAATGGGTGTCGAGGGCCGAGGTGGCCTCGTCGAGGATCAGGATCGGCGCGTCCTTGAGGAAGGCGCGGGCGATCCCCAGGCGCTGGCGCTGGCCGCCGGAGAGCATCACCCCGCGCTCGCCGACCTGGGTGTCGTAGCCCTGCGGCAGCTCGCGGATGAAGACGTCGCAATAGGCCATGCGCGCCGCCTCCTCGACCTCCTCGTCGCTGGCCTCGGGACGGCCGTAGCGGATGTTCTCGCGGATGCTGCGGTTGAACAGCGCGGTTTCCTGGGGCACCACGGCGATCATCTGGCGCAGGCTGTCCACGCTGACCTGGCGGATGTCGTGGCCGTCGATGCGGATGCTGCCTTCCAGGACGTCGTCCAGGCGCTGGATCAGGTACACCAGGGTCGACTTGCCGGCCCCGCTGGGGCCGACCAGGCCGACCTTCTGCCCGGCCGGGATGTGCAGGTCGAAGTCCTTGAACACCTGGCGGCCGTCCGGGTAGCGGTAGCCCACGCCAATCAGGTCGATGGTGCCGTCGGCGGCGGTCAGCGGCTGGTCGGGGTCGTGCAGGGCGTGGGGTTGGACGATGATGCGCAGGGTGTCGGCGATCGCGCCGAGCTGCTGGGCGGTGTCCACCAGCGCCAGGGCCAGGTCGCGCGAGCCGTGCAGGATGCGGAAGGTCAGCGCACTGACCAGCACCACGTCGCCGGCGCTGACGCTGCCGGCGCGCCACAGCAGGATGGCCCAGACCAGCATGCCGCCGGCCATCAGCGACAGGCAGGCATCGTGCAGCAGGCGTGCCTTCTCCATGTACATCCAGCTCTTGCGGTGGGCGCGGGCCTCGCTGCCGATCTTCTGCGCCAGGCGCTCGCTCTCCCGGTCGCGGGCGGAGAAGGCCTTGATGGTCCAGACGTTGGACACCGCATCGACCAACTCGCCGCCCACGTGCGCGGCGTGGGCGGCGTAGCGTTGGTGCTTGGTACGGCCGCGGATGCCGTAGCTGGTGATCAGCAGGGCGACCAGCAGCACCGCGCCGATCAGCGCCAGAGCCATGCGCCAGTCGACGGTGAGCAGCACCACCACGGCGCCGGCGAAGTCGACCAGGGGCGGCATGATTTTCCAGGCGAAGCCGCCGTAGATGGTGCCGGCCGCCGAGCCGGTGGCGGTGATGCGGTTGCCCAGGGCGCCGGCGAAGTGCTCGTTGAAGTAGCGCATCGGGTGGCCGGTGAGGTAGCGGAACAGCTCGACGCGGATGTCCACGCAGCTGGCCACCACGGTGTGGCAGCCGAGCCAGCCGCCGAGGCGCCAGAGGGCGTTCTCGGCGACGATCAGGCCGAGGAACAGCGCCAGCGGCGTCCATACGTCGGCGGTTTGGCGGTCGCCGGCGGCCATGGCGTCGACCAGCAGCTTCATGCCGTACTGCACGGCCACCGCGCAGCCGGCGGCGCCGACGATCAGCGTGAACATCAGGCCGAAATGCCCGGGACGCAGGCGCACGTAACGCCAGAGAAAGGGCAGCGGACTGCTCGGCAGCTTCAGCCGTCGGCGGGGGGCAGACTTGTTTTTTGGGCTCATGACGGGAAATGCGATGCGCTCGGGTCTTCCAGCAATTGGGACAGACGGGCTTGCTGCGTGCGCAGCTCGGTCTGCAGCGGGCTGTGCAGTATGCGCCGACCCTGGCTGTCGGGCACCCCGATCAGGCCGGTCGAGCAGTGCCGTTCGTCGAACCAGCCGGGATAGTCCTGGATCGGGTAGAGGCAGATGCCCTCGATCGGCACGCCGCGCTGCAGGGCGGCGAAGGCCTGCTCGGCGACGTAGCGCAGCCAGGGCGCGCGGGCCTCGCCCTCGGCGCCGGTCTCTGCGATCAGGACCGGCCGCCGGTAGCGCTGGTAGACCTCGGCGAGGATGCCCTGGAAGGGCCGGTAGGCCGGGTGGCCGAGGGGGATGGTGGCGCCGCCATGGAACCACTGGTTGTCCGAGTAGTAGTTGACGCCGACGATGTCCAGGTACTCGGGACGGCCGCCGAGCCCCGGCCAGGCCCGCCCGGTGAGCAGATCCCAGGCCTCGTACTGGGCCTCGCGATGCGCCTCGGCCGCCTGGGTATCGGCGGGCCGGGACGGCAGCACGTGGATCGCCGGGTCGATCTGCACGAAGCGCGCGCGCGGCTCGACGGCGCGGATCGCCTCGATCGCCGCGATGTTGGCGCGCACCAACTGGTGCTTGAGCTCCTGGCCGCGGCCGCGGGCCAGCGGGTTGAACAGCGCCTGGTCGCCGCCGGCCCAGGCCCAGTAGGAGATCTCGTTGACCGGCGAATAGAAGGGCTCGGCTATGCCCTCGTCGCGCAGCAGTCGGGCCAGGGCGGCGGCGAAGCGGGCGAAGCGCTCGACGAAGGCTGGCCGCCAGATGTCGAGGTCGTCCGGCCAGCCGTAGTGGCAGATGTCCCAGATCACCTGCAGGCCCTGGTCCTGGGCGGCGCGCAGCATGGGCAGGAAGCTCGACCAGTCGTACTGGTCCGGCGAGCGCTCGATCAGGTGCCAGCGCGCGCCGTCGCGCACGGTGAACAGCGCGTGGGCGGCCATGATGGCGTAGTCGGTGGCCGCGTGGCGGTCATGGCCGGTGGCGGCGATCAGGTCGAGACGCAGGTCGTCGTGACGCCGGTGGGTGGAGCACTCGAAGCCCCCCTGGAAGAAACCGGCGAAGATGGTCGGTCGGTGCATCATCCACTCCTGCCTGGGAATGCTGGTCTGATACCCACGGGTGCGGAAGGCGCGGCGCGCTCGGCGCCGCGCAGCATCCTAGGATGCCTGCCGGGCCAGGCTCGCGGCGTGCTCCGGGCTCTCGTCCGGCGCCGTCCCGCGTTCGGCCTCCTCGATGCGCTTGTACAGCGCCAGCGCCTGGCCGACCACCTGGTCCATATTGTAGTACTTGTAGGTGCCCAGCCGGCCGAGGAAGGTCACCCCCGGCGTGGCCTCGGCCAGCGCCTGGTAGCGCCTGTACAGCTCGGTGTTCTCCTGGCGCGGGATCGGGTAGTAGGGCTCGCCCTCGGCCGAGGGGTACTCGTAGGTGACGCTGGTCTTGTGATGGCGCTGGCCGGTCAGGTGCTTGTACTCGGTGATCCGCGTCCAGGGCACGTCCTCGGCCGGGTAGTTGACCACCGCTACCGGCTGCAGCTGCTCCCGGTCGAGGGTCTCGTGGCGGAACTGCAGCGAGCGGTAGGGCAGGCGGCCGTAGCAGTAGTCGAAGTACTCGTCGATCGGCCCGCAGTAGACCAAGTGCCGGTAGCGCACCGCCCTGCGGATCTCGCGGTAGTCGGTGTTGAGCAGGATCTTGATGTTGGGGTGGTCGAGCATCCGCTCGAACAGCCGCGTGTAGCCGTGCAGCGGCATCTGCTGGAAGCTGTCGGTGAAGTAGCGGTCGTCGTCGCTGGTGCGCGTCGGCACCCGGGCGGTGACCGAGCGGTCCAGCTGCGACGGGTCCAGGCCCCACTGCTTGCGGGTGTAGCCGCGGAAGAACTTCTCGTACAGCTCGCGGCCGACCTGGTTGACCACCACGTCCTCGCTGCTGCGGATCTCGGCCACCGGCTCGGCGCGGGCGGCGAGGAAGGCCGCGGCCCCGGCCTCGTCCAGCGCCAGGCCGTAGAGCCGGTTCAGGGTGATGCGGTTGATCGGGATCGGCACCTGCCGGCCGTCCACCTCGGCCAGCACCCGGTGCTCGTAGGGGCGCCATGCGGTGAAGCGCGACAGGTAGTCGACGATGCGCTGCGAATTGGTGTGGAAGATGTGCGGCCCGTAGCGGTGCACCAGGATGCCGTCGTCGTTGTAGTGGTCGTAGGCGTTGCCGCCGATGTGCGGGCGGCGGTCGATCAGCAGCACGCGCTTGTCGAGTCCGGCGGCCAGGCGCTCGGCCAGCACGCTGCCGGCGAAGCCGGCGCCGACGATCAGGTAGTCGAAACCCTGGCGCTTGCGGCGCCGGCTGCCGTTCGGTTCATCGTGCATGCGATCTTCTCCCTCATCTGTGCCCAGGTGGTGTCCCAGGACATGTCGGCAAGCAGCGCATCGGCGCGCTCGAGCAGGCGTTCGCGGTCGGCGCTGTCGCGCAGGGCGGCCTCGCAGGCGGCGACGAATGGGTCCGCACCGGCGGCGATGCGCACCAGGCCGCTGTCGCCGTAGCTGCGCACCACGTCGGCGATCGGCGTGGAGACCACCGGGCGGCCGCCGGCCAGGTATTCCGGCGTCTTGGTCGGACTGATGAAGCGCGTCGACTCGTTCAGCGCGAAGGGCATCAGTGCCACGTCCCAGCCGGCCAGGTAGCGCGGCAGCTCGTCGTAGACCTTGCCGCCGAGAAAGTGCAGGTTGGGGCGGCGCGGCAGGCTGGCCGGATCGATCTTCACCACCGGGCCGAGCATGACCAGCTGCCAGTCGGGCCGCCGCGCGGCCAGCGCATCCAGCAGTTCGAGGTCCAGGCGCTCGTCGATCACCCCGTAGAAGCCCAGGCGCGGGCGCGCCAGCGTCGCCTGGTCGGGCGGATCGGCCTGCGGCGTGCGGGCGGCGGCGAAGTGGGCGATGTCGACGCTGCTCGGGAAGGGGTGAGCGTTGGCGTGGCGCTGGCGCTTGGCTTCCCAGAGGCTGTAGCCGCCGGTGAACAGCAGATCGGCGCGCGCCAGCAGCTCGGCTTCGCGCTCGACCAGCTCGGGCGGCGCGCCGCGGAAGGCCGACAGCTCGTCCATGCAGTCGTAGACCACCGCCTCGGCCGTCAGGTGGTCGCTATAGGCCAGCGCCATCGGCGTGTAGTACCAGAGGATCAGGCGCCGCGGGCGCTGCGCGGCCAGGTGCTCGTCGAGCAGGCGGCGCAGGGCGGCGGCCGCCGCCGGGCCGCGACAGTCCGCCGGCAGGTGCGGCACCAGCACCTGCACGCCTTCCTCGTGACGGCTTTCCAGCCAGGGCTCGCCGCCGGCGTCGGCCATGGGTTCCTCGAAGAACAGCACCCGCCAGTCGCGGGCGAAGCGCGCCATCAGGTGCTGCGGACGCTGGTAGACAAAGCTCCAGCGCAGGTGCGAAAGGCACAAGAGGGTCGGCGCATCCGCCGCGTAGTCGATCGGTGCCGCGGCGCTGGCCTGGTTCGATTTGCCGAGGGCGTATTGAAAGGGTCCTGCCCAGCTCATGCCTGTTCCCCCGTGCGGAAGCCGGCTGCCTCCTGCTCCCGGTTTGTCGGTGTCTGGCTCGCCGTCCGGCAGGCGAACGAGCCGTCATGGGGGGTATGGACCGGAGGAAAAGCGGCCAGGTTCCGCCTGCCCGCCGGGCGGCCGTCGAGCCGTGCAGCCCGGCGGCCGGCAGGGAACTCCGCTGGCGGCGAGGCATCCGTATTCCCATGCTCGGCTCGTTTCAGCCCGACGAGCCGGCCACCGGCATCGCCTCCGGCGCCTCGCGGTGCCGGCGTGCTCCGCCTGGCTGGCCCGTCGCCCTGCTCGCAGACGGAGGTCCTGAATGATTCTGGTGACTGGAGGTGCGGGTTACATCGGCTCCCATGCCGTGCTCGAACTGCTCGACGCCGGCCACGACGTGCTGGTGCTGGACAACCTGTGCAACAGCTCGGTGCTCGCGCTCGAGCGCCTGGAGCAGCTCAGTGGCCGAACGTTCGACTTCGTGCAGGGCGACATCCGCAACCGCCGGCTGCTCGACCGTCTGTTCCAGCAATACCCGATCGACGCGGTGATGCACTTCGCCGGCCTCAAGGCGGTCGGCGAGAGCGTGCGCGAACCGCTGCGCTACTACGAGACCAACGTCGCCGGCAGCATCGCCCTGTGCCAGGCGATGCGCAGGGCCGGGGTGTTCCGCCTGGTGTTCAGCTCCTCGGCCACGGTCTATGGCGAAACGGTGAGCATGCCGATCCGCGAGGACTGCCCGACCGGCATCCCGACCAACCCCTACGGCCAGTCCAAGCTGATGGCCGAAAACGTGCTCAAGGGCCTGGCCCATTCCGACCCGCGCTGGTCCATCGGCCTGCTGCGCTACTTCAACCCGATCGGCGCCCACCCTTCCGGACTGATCGGCGAATCGCCCAACGGCCTGCCCAACAACCTGCTGCCCTACATGCTGCAGGTCGCCGTCGGCCGGCTGAAATGCCTCAACGTCTACGGCAGCGACTACCCGACTCCGGACGGCACCGGCATCCGCGACTACATCCACGTGGTCGACCTGGCCCGCGGGCACCTCAAGGCGCTGCAGCGGCTGTCGGCCAGCAACGGCGTGTCCATCTGGAACCTCGGCACCGGCCGCGGCTACTCGGTGCTGGAGATGATCCGCGCCTTCGAGCAGGTCACCGGCCGGCCGCTGCCGCACCGCTTCGTCGCCCGCCGCCCCGGCGACGTGGCGCGCTGCTGGGCCGACCCGGGCAAGGCCGGGCGTGAACTGGGCTGGCGCGCCGAGCGCGACCTGAGCTGCATGCTGCGCGACGCCTGGCGCTGGCAGCGGCGCAACCCGAACGGCTACGAACTGGACAAGGACACCGCTCTGGCGGGCTGAACCGCAGCGGGAGAGGGGGCAACCCCGCACCTGTCCATCCCCGGCCAACTCCTCAGCGCACGGCCCGATCCGCCAACTGCCTCCTCAACCAGCCGGCCAGCCGCTCCGCCCGGCCGTCGCCGCGGCGCTGTGGCACCCACAGTGCCAGCCGTGCCGGCGTCTCGACGAAGCCCCAGGGCGCCACCAATCGCCCGGCGGCTAGATCGTCGGCGACCAGTTGCTGCGGCGCGATGGCCACGCCGAGCCCGGCCACCGCCGCTTCCAGCAGGTAATACAGATGCTCGAAGCCGGCGCCGTAGCGCAGCCCGGCCGTCGGCAGCCCCTGGCTCGCCGCCCAGCTCGGCCAGGCCTGCGGGCGCGAAGCGGTGTGCAGCAGGGTCTCGTCGAGCAGCGCCTGCGGCGGCGCCCGGCGCAGCGCGGCGAAGCGCGCATGGCGCGGGCTGAGCACCGGGCCGATGCGCTCGGCGGCCAGTTCGAAGACCCGCATGTCGGCCGGCCACGGCGGCTCGGCGAACAGCAGGGTGGCGTCCAGGCCCGGCCGGCGCGGGTCCGGCCCGCCCTCGCTGGCGGAGAGCTGCAGGCGCAGCTCCGGCAGCTCGCGATTGAGGCGATCCAGGCGCGGGATGAACCAGCGCGCCAGCAGGCTCCCCGGACAGCCGAGCACGAAGGGCGCCTCCTCGGTGCGCCGCTTCAGCTCGGCGCAGGCGCTATCCAGACGGGCGAAGGCATCGCCGGCGGCATCCCGTAGCACTATGCCTGCATCGGTGAGTTTTACGCCGCGCCCCTCCTTGACGAACAGCGCCACCCCCAACTCCTCCTCCAGGGCGCGGATCTGCCGGCTGACCGCCCCATGGGTGACGTACAGCTCCTTGGCTGCCTGCTTGACGCTCTGCAGGCGGGCGGCGGCCTCGAAGGCGCGCAGGGCGTTCAGGGAGGGCAGGTCCGGGTGCATCATCGGTGAGTTTTCCTGACGTATCGGCGCGATCTTATCGCTTTTCGCCGGGGGCGCCATTGGTTAACGTGTGACCATCGCAGGTGGACCGTGAAGAGCGTCAGCCTGCCTCTTTGCACACTCCGGGAGCACCCATGACCGAGACTTCCTACCGCACCGGCCCCGACGAAAAAGGCCTGTTCGGCCAGTTCGGCGGCCAGTTCGTCGCCGAAACCCTGATGCCGCTGATCAACTCGCTGGCGGCGGAATACGAAAAGGCCAAGAACGATCCGGCCTTCCTCGAGGAACTCGCCTACTTCCAGCGCGACTACATCGGCCGTGCCAGCCCGCTGTACTTCGCCGAGCGCCTGACCGAGCACTTCGGCGGCGCGAAGATCTTTCTCAAGCGCGAAGACCTGAACCACACCGGCGCGCACAAGATCAACAACTGCATCGGCCAGATCCTCCTGGCCCGGCGCATGGGCAAGCGGCGCATCATCGCCGAGACCGGCGCCGGCATGCACGGCGTGGCCACCGCCACCGTGGCCGCGCGCTTCGGCATGCAGTGCGTGGTGTACATGGGCACCACCGACATCGATCGCCAGCAGGCCAACGTGTTCCGCATGAAGCTCTTGGGCGCCGAGGTCATCCCAGTCGTCGCCGGCACCGGCACCCTGAAGGACGCCATGAACGAGGCGCTGCGCGGCTGGGTGACCAACGTCGAGACCACCTTCTACCTGATCGGCACCGCCGCCGGCCCGCACCCCTACCCGGCGATGGTCCGCGACTTCCAGTCGGTGATCGGCAACGAAGTACGCGCGCAGATCATGGAAAAGGAAGGCCGCCTGCCCGACTCGCTGGTCGCCTGCATCGGCGGCGGTTCCAACGCCATCGGCCTGTTCCACCCCTTCCTCGATGACGCCAGCGTGCAGATCGTCGGCGTCGAGGCCGCCGGCCACGGCATCGACACCGGCAAGCACGCCGCCAGCATGGCCGGTGGCGCACCGGGCGTGCTGCACGGCAACCGCACCTTCCTGCTGCAGGACGAGGACGGCCAGATCACCGATGCCCACTCGATTTCCGCCGGCCTCGACTACCCCGGCGTCGGCCCGGAACACGCCTGGCTGCACGAGATCAAGCGCGTCGAATACGTGCCGATCACCGACCACGAGGCACTGGAGGCTTTCCACCAGTGCTGCCGTCTGGAAGGCATCATCCCGGCGCTGGAGTCCTCCCACGCCCTGGCCGAAGCCTTCAAGCGCGCGCCGACGCTGCCGAAGGATCACCTGATGGTGATCAACCTGTCTGGCCGCGGCGACAAGGACATGCAGACCGTGATGCACCACATGCAGGATAAACTGGAGAAGCACGCATGAGCCGCCTGCAGACCCGCTTCGCCGAACTGAAGCAAGCCAACCGCGCCGCCCTGGTCACCTTCGTCACCGCCGGCGACCCGGACTACGACGCCTCCCTGGCCATCCTCAAGGGCCTGCCGGAGGCCGGCGCCGACGTGATCGAGCTGGGCATGCCCTTCACCGACCCGATGGCCGACGGCCCGGCCATCCAGCTGGCCAACATCCGCGCCCTCGGCGGCAAGCAGAACATGGTGAAAACCCTGCAGATGGTGCGCGAATTCCGCACCGGCAATCAGGACACCCCGCTGGTGCTGATGGGCTACTACAACCCGATCTACGCCTACGGCGTCGCACGCTGCATCGCCGACGCCAGGGAGGCCGGCGTCGACGGCCTGATCGTGGTCGACCTGCCACCGGAGCACAACGACGAGCTGTGCGACCCGGCCCAGGCCGCCGGCCTCGACTTCATCCGCCTGACCACCCCGACCACCGACGACCAGCGCCTGCCGGTGGTGCTCGCCGGCAGCTCCGGCTTCGTCTACTACGTCTCCGTGGCCGGCGTGACCGGCGCCGGCGCCGCCACCCTGGCGCACGTCGAGCAGGCCGTCGCCCGCCTGCGCCGCCACACCGACCTGCCGGTGTGCATCGGCTTCGGCATCCGCAGCCCGGAACACGCCGCCAGCGTCGCCCGCCTGGCCGACGGCGTGGTGGTGGGTTCGGCACTGGTCGACCGCATCGCCAAGGCTGCCGGCAAGGAGCAGGCGGTGGGGGATGTGCTGGGGCTTTGCCGCGAACTGGCTGAGGGTGTGCGCGGCGCCCGCCGGTAAGCGCGTTTGTGGCAAGAAAAAGCCGCTGCTTCCGAGAGGGGCAGCGGCTTTTTGTCGAAGCAAGAGGCGACTCAAGGCAGGCCAGAGCCTGTTTCCGTCCAGGGTAGGCAGACGGTCATTGACGAGGTAAGGATTATTCCTTACTTTTGCTCGAAATCAGGAGGGTTCCAGCATGGCCAGCATTCATGGCGTCGCCACCATTACCGCCAAGGGGCAAATCACCCTGCCCAAGTCGATCCGCCAAGCGCTGGGCGTGGATCTGGGCGGCAAAGTCGCGTTCGATCTGGTGGGCTCGCAGGTCATCGTCTCCCGCGTAGCGGATGAGGATCACGACGATCCTGCAATTGGCAGCTTTCTGCGTCTGCTGGAGCAGGACATTCGATCCGGGCAGCACATGACGGCCCTGCCGGATGATCTTGCGCGCTCGATGCTGGCCAGCCTGGAGCGCCCCATCGACCTCGACGAGGAAATCGATGGCGATGTGGCATTGTGATTCGGCGCCACGGGTGGACTCTGCTCTTCCACCAATGCCTGATCGAGCAACTCCGCTCCCTGGAGGCCGCCGTCGAGCGTGCCCGCTTGCAAGACCCCACCGGTTATGAATCGAACGCCAACACGAAGCTGTTTGGCGCACTGTCGAAACTGATTCTGGACGTCGTTCCGACCGACCCGGGGCGCGACGAGTACCGGCAGGGCAACACCATGGGCACGGCTTTCCGCCATTGGCGTCGGGCCAAGATCGGACGGCGCTTTCGCCTCTTCTTCCGTTTCGACTCCAAGGCCCGGATCATCGTGTTTGCCTGGGTGAACGACGAGAACACCTTGCGTTCCTCGGGCAGCAAGACCGACCCGTACATCGTCTTTCAGAAAATGCTCCAGCGCGGCCATCCACCGGATGACTGGGCTGCCCTGCTGGAGGCCAGCCAGGCTGACTGGCGAGAGTGATTCGTGGGCTGTCTGCTGGCGGTCGGCTGCTGCAAGCCGATCCGCAGCGACGCCATCGGCCGCGACCGGCATGGGCGCCGGCACACCAACCTGCCGCTGTGTGCCGGCTGCGGCATCCGCCGCTCGGCTCGGCTTTCTCCTGCTGGTTTTCCATCCGTAAAACCTTGGTTATGTTTTCGGAAAACCTGAGGAGGCTCTCGCCATGGGTACCGTTGCACTGCGCCGCTCCGGCGGATCGCTGATTCTGGCCGTGCCGGCAGCCTTCGCCGCGCAGAACCGACTGTCGGCCGGCTGCCAGATGGTCTGGAAGATCGAAGGGGACGTCCTGATCATCAAGCCGGCCCACAAGAAACCGATGCTGGCCGAACTGATCGCCGAAACGCCGAAAGAAGCACGGGCCGAGGGCTGGGATGCCATGCCGGCGGCCGGGAACGAGCAATGGTGAAGCGCCTGCCCACCGTTCTGGGATGCGGCGAAATCTGGCATTCGAATTTCGATCCTTCCACCAAGCGCGAGATGCTGGGCGAGCATTATTGCCTGGTGCTGTCGAAGCGCGAATTCAACGAAGCGTTCGGACTGGCCCTGGTGTGCCCGATCTCCCAGGGCGCGGCGCAGCAGGCGCGCAGCCATGGTTTCCTGATCACCCTGATGGGGACGGGAACCGATACCCAGGGAAACATCCACAGCCACCAAGTCCGCACCCTGGATTGGCGGGTACGCCGGGCCACCTTCAAGGAAAAGGCACCGGACGAGATCGTGCAGCAGGTGCTGGATTGCGTGGGGGCTTTGTTGGAGGAGTAGGTATAAGTGCGGTGCTATACCATCAGTGTATTTAGCATCACGTGTTTCTATGTTGAGAGATTAAATTCTTTGGTGCGACCTCTATGGCTTGTCGATGCTCTTCATAAAAATCTAATTCAATTTGCTGCATAGAGTGGGTTTTTAATTGCTTGTATAAGCTTTCCGCTGCACGAGAGGCAGTCAAGCTCCGGTTGACGGTGAAAATAAAAAGCAAGCCGATCCCGAAAAGCGACCATCCAATGATTTTCTGAGTTGGCACAATTTTTTTAAGTAGCTCAAGTCATTCTTGTTGGATATTACATTGCATATTACTTGCTTGTCATGTGGGTTGATTTTTGTTTCATTGTTTTCGCATGTTTCGCCATTTATATTCCATGAAAATAAGTCCCAGGACTGTGCCGAGCTTTCAGAAAGCCATAATATTGTTCCTGTTTTTTTGATTTTTAGTAGCGCAGAATCTGATGCGGCAAAAGTTAAAGATGCAGCAATCCAGATCGCAATGACGACGGCTATTAAATTGATTAGGGGCTTTTTGAATTTGCTATTCGGGTCGCGTATTTCTAGATTTTGGATGTCAAAATAATTTCTTGCAATTATCAGTTGCTCTAGGGTAATTCCATGTCTGTCAAGCCAGTCCAAGGTTTCGTGGATTTTGGCGCTGTTGGGAAATCTGATTCCGGTTTTGAATTTGAAGCGCTCAAAGTCTATGACTTTATTCCACTCGGTGCTTAGCTTCTGGTCGTTGAATTCTTTTCCGCCAGCTAGGGTGCTCCATATTCTTTCAAGTATAAAGTTTGTCGATCCCGCGCGTTTCCAGATGTAAGTTACGAGTAAGAGGATTATGGTGGCGGAAAGTAATGGGATTGCACTAACTACCAAGCTGATAACGCTTGAAGCCTCAGAGAGTATTTTTTCTGAATTCATCACTGCCTCAATTGCTAGAGTTTTTCTCAGGATCTGTCAGGAAAATTGATCGATACATTCGGCGAAGTGTGTAAATGTAATTTCGCTCGATAGTTGGGGGGCTTGAAGCCAGGCTTGCTCTAGTGTGGTGAATCACAACTACTCAGGATAAGTCTTGTCTACCGCGGAGCTGGCAGAGTTTTTTCGGAGGGCATGCGATGAAAACAGGCCGCCCAGCCGTTCGGATCGAACTGACCGAACACGAGCATGCCGAACTCACCCGCCGCCGAGCCAGGCACAAGGGGCCTGCCGATATGCAGCTGCGCGCCGAGATCATTCTGTCCTGCGCTCGAGGCGAGTCCGGCTCTTCCATTGCTCGACGGCTCGGCATTACGGCGCAAACCGTTTCGAGGTGGCGCCTTCGCTTCGCCCGTTTGGGCCTGCAAGGCCTCAATGACGAGCCGCGCTCAGGCCGCCCACGCAGCATCAGTGATGAAAAGGTCCAGGAAGTGGTCGACCGGGTGCGGCAGACCCGGCCCGACGATGCCAGCCATTGGAGCTCGCGCCGGATGAGCAAGGCCACCCATATTTCACCGGCGAGCGTACAGCGTATCTGGCGAGCCTTCGGGCTCAAGCCTCACCTGGAGCACACCTTCAAGCTGTCCACCGATCCTGCCTTTGTCGACAAGGTGCAGGATATCGTAGGGCTCTACCTGAATCCGCCGGATAAGGCGCTGGTACTGTGCGTCGATGAGAAAAGCCAGATCCAGGCGCTCAATCGAACACAGCCGGGGCTGCCGCTGGAGCCTGGGTATCCGGCGACCCGTACCCATGATTATCAGCGCCATGGCACGACGTCCTTGTTTGCCGCCCTGGATGTGGCCACCGGCGAGGTGATCGGACGTCTCAAGCGCCGTCACCGCAGCGCAGAATTCCTGGAGTTTCTCAGGGCCATCGAGGAAACGGTCGAGAGCGACAAGGCCATACACCTGATCATGGATAACTATGCCGTGCACAAGACCGACAAGGTGCGTGCCTGGCTTGTCGCACACCCGCGTTATCACGTGCATTTCACCCCGACGTCTGCGTCATGGCTGAATCTGGTGGAGCGCTTTTTCTCGATGCTCACCCAGAAGTGGATAAAGCGCCAGGCCCATACCAGCGTGAAGGATCTCGAGCAGTCCATCGAGTATTACCTGGCGACCTACAACCAGAATCCAAGGCCCTTCCGCTGGCGTAAGGGAGCAGGTGAAATCCTGGCCTCTGTCGGCAGGGCTGCTCGAGCCTTGCAAAGAAATAATGAAGCGAACTTGTGATTCACCACACTAGGGTTTGTCTGAAAAGTCGGCACGTAAGCATTTTTCGATGCAGGCCAGCGTGACCATGGCCTTGAAACTGCTGGCCAGCTTGTCATAACGGGTGCAAAGACGGCGCTTTTCCTTGAGCCAACTGAACAGTCGTTCAATGGCGTTGCGCTTTTGGTACTGCGGTCTGTCAAATAGGCGAGGCAAGCCCGGTCGAGGCTTACGGTGCATCTTGCGTAAGGGAATGATGGGCTTCATGCCATACCGGTCGCAGTATTGGCGCAGGCTTTCGCTGTCGTAGCCTTTGTCAGCCAGTACATACCGGCAGCGCTTGCGCGGACGACCCTGGCTGCCAGGCAGGCTGATCTGCTCAAGCAAGGGCATGAAATAGCGCGAGTCGGCGTCCTGCCCGGGTGAAAGCATCACTGCCAGCGGATACCCGTTGCTGTCACAGGCCAGATGAAGCTTGGTGGTCAGCCCACCACGGCTTCGGCCGAGACATTGGTGCTGCGGCTCTTGCAGGCCCCTTTTTTTCTCGCACCGCTGGCGGCTCTGGTGGCCCGAATCGACGTTGAGTCGACCATCCAGGTATCCAGGTCGATAAAGCCGTCCTCACGCAGACGCAGATGCAGATGCCGCAGCACCTGCTCGAAGGTGCCGTTGTCACGCCACAGCCTGAAGCGCTGATATACCGTCTTCCAGGGGCCATAACGCTCGGGAAGATCGCGCCACTTGGCCCCTGAGCACAGAATCCAGAAGATGCCGTTGAGCATCTGGCGGTCATCTCGCCGGGGGCGGCCCATGCGTTGAGGGGGAGAAACGATGGCTTCGATCATCGCCCAGCGCTGGGCAGAAATCTCGTAACGGCCTGACATGGCTGCGCTCGGAACAACGGAGGCGGCATTTTAGCCAAATCGACTTTTCAGACAAACCCTAGCCAGAGGACAGAGCAGTCTGAAAGACTCTGCAGCAAGGTAGCCCGAATTCCATCCCGTGGAAAACACTTCGCGATTTTCCACTCTACGCCGGAGTGTCGGGTTGGGTAGGGTGGACAACGCTCCGCTTGTCCACCATTCGCCTTCAGGCCCCGACGCGGGAGGGGCCTCGGCAAAGGCTCGGACAGGCTGCTGCGGAAGCTCGCTCGATATCTGTATCGGGCGAGTTCTTGTAAAGCCTGAGAAGAACATGGCGCGGCGCGCTGCACCGCGCCCCTATGCCCTCACACGCACAGGCCCCGCCGCGGCCGGAGCGGCTGGCCCTCTGCATGCCCATTTTCCGTCAACTGCTGCCGGTACGCTGCCAGGCGTTGCTTGCGCTCGTCCGGGCCGAGTTCGTGCCAGCCATCGAACAGCGCATCGTCGCCGGGCGCGTCCTGAGCGGACCCGGATCGGCGCGGCCGGGTTGCCAGGTACAGGGAAACCACAAGAAGGATCACCACCAGGGTGGCGGAAACAGTCGGACTGAAGATCATCGACTCCTCCTGATGCAGGGGCTTTCAATAGGTTCCTACATATGAGCTTGCGTCACTATGACGCAGCAAGGGCGTTGCAGGCAATCGACTTACGTCTGGTAGGGGTATGGCGGGCCGCTGCATCGGCCTGCAACCGCCTTCTGCATCGATCCGCCCCCGTCTGGTGCACCTAGACTGAAAGCAGCCCAGAACCAGGGGAGCTTCCATGGAGTTCAAGGACTATTACACGATGCTCGGCGTCGAGCCCACGGCCGACGAGAAAACCATCAAGACGGCCTACCGCCGGCTGGCGCGCAAGTACCACCCGGACATGAACAAGGAGGCCGGCGCGGAGAACCGGTTCAAGGAGGTGGCCGAGGCCTACGAGGTGCTGAGCGATGCGGAGAAGCGCGCCGAGTACGATCGGCTACGTCAATACGGCCATGCCGGCGAGCAGTTCGAGGTGCCGCCGGGCTGGCAGCGGGCAGGAGGCTTCGGGGGTATGCACGAGCATTTCGGCGGCGATTTTTCCGACTTCTTCGAGGCGATCTTCGGCGGCCGGCCGGGCGCCCATCCGCATGCGCGGCCGGCCCGGCGGGGGCGCGACATCGAGCTGGAGATGCCGGTGTTCCTCGAGGAAACCCTGGTCGAGCACCGCAAGCCGCTCGACTACCTGGTGCCGGCCTTCGACGAGCACGGCCGGCGCATCAACCAGTCGAAGAGCCTCAACATCAAGATTCCCGCCGGCGTCGCCGACGGCGAACGCATCCGCCTCAAGGGCCAGGGGGCGCCGGGCGTCAACGGCGGGCCGAGCGGCGATCTGTACCTGACCGTCCGCCTGGCGCCCCATCCGATCTTCGACGTCGACGGCCGCGACCTCCTCCTCACCGTACCCCTGGCGCCCTGGGAGGCGGCGCTGGGCGCGCGGATCGAGGTGCCGACGCTGATCGGGCGCATCAACCTGAGCATCCCGCCGGACACCCAGACGGGCCAGCGCCTGCGCATCAAGGGCAAGGGCCTGAAGGGCAGGCAGGGCGAGGGCGATCTCTATGCCGTGCTGAAGGTGGTGATGCCGGTGCACAGCGACGAACGCGCCCGCCAGCTGTGGGCCGAGCTGCGCGATGCGGCGGGCTTCGAGCCGCGCAGTCAATGGAGCAAGCAAGCATGACTACGACCCTGACCGTGCAACTGACCCTGGAGGAATGCAGCCAACTGGTCGAGGCGCCGGCCGCCAGCCTGATCGAGATCGTCGAATACGGCATCGTCGATCCGGACGGCGGCAGCCCCCGCGACTGGCGCTTCGATGCCGTCGCCCTGGGCCGGCTGCGCCAGGCGCTGCGCCTGCAGCGCGAGCTGGAGCTCGACTGGCAGGCCGTGGCCGTGACCCTGGACCTGCTCGACGAGGTGGCGCGCCTGAAGGCCGAGAACGAGAGCCTGAGACGGCGCCTGCTGAGATTCATGGAGTATTAGGGGCGGTACGGGGCGGGCGGAATCGCTCTCCCATATCCTGTCCGGGCTTGCGCGGGCACACCAGCGGCGCTCTCTGCACAGGGGAGGCAGGCCCGTTCACCGCTGCCCTGGCCCGCGGGGCAACGGGCTTTTCGGCTGCGGCGGTCCGCCCTTCAGCGATCATCGCCGCGCATGCGGGCGGCCTTGCTCGGCATGGCGTTTCAGGGTCGGTAGCCGGGGCGGCTCGCCCATCGGGACGTCGCCGCCGGGCAACTGTCCCGGCGCGGCCTGTACCCGGCAGGCGGCACAGGGTTCTTTTCTTGATTTCCCGGTCATGGCCACAGCAGGGGCATATGAAAAATAGGATTCTTCCCTAATCAATGTATTGATAACGAATACCGTAAGGATTTTGCATCAGCAGGGTCCTGTATGTGCCCGCCGTAATTGTCGCGCCCGGATGACCTGGCCGGAGGCGGAGTTCTTGGTAGGCCATGCGTGAAAGCCAAGTTCCCCGAGCCAACTTCGACCGTGGCACTTTTATTTGGAAGCCTCTCCAGTTGGGACTGGCGTATTAATCAAATGACGGTGCGCTTTCACGAATTATTCACGGCTCGCACGGGTCTTCCACAAAATTTTTACGCCTGAGGAAGGTTAAACTTCTAGATAGTGTGGTCATTGTTCGGGAGTTCAATAGCGATAGACAACCGTTCGTCGCCAAATTCACCCGTAAAGAGCAGTTTTTTCATTTTAATACTTAACTACTGAGAGTCGGGCGGGCTTGACCAGCCTATCGCATCATCATGCTCTGGAGTCGAATGAAGATGAATGGAATTGCACGTTGTGCTTATCGGCGCCTGGAATTGGCACATGTCTATCGCGATATCGCTAATGAGCTGTGCGGTGAGGCCGGGGATAGTGGAACGGCAAGATTCTTCAAGAAAAGAGCCTACTACGAGAAGGCCCGAGCCCATGCCTTGCTTGAAATGTCGATAAATACCTCCGGCAGCAAGTCGATGGAATTGCCATGGACGCCTGGCAATTCGTTGTCGAGGGTGCCGGAAAATGAAGACTTTTATGCCGTGTCGATGTGATGTCCCGGAGTCGATAGGGACCGGAGGCGTGCCGAGGAGGTATCGGGCGGCGTGCCGGTCGGAGTGACCTCCTGATCTCCGCCCGAATACCCGTCGGCATGAGTTCATGCCTGCGTGGAGGCAGGTTTTGTAGGGGGTTGCCTGAAGGAGCCGATCTGAAAGGCGTATTGGTTGATCGAGGCAATGAAATACATGAGCACTATTGCCGTGAATATCACAACCACGCACGACAGGCTGGATCTGTGCTCGCAGACGGTATGGTCGCTGTTGAACCAGTCGCTCCTTCCCGACCGGATAGTGGTCTGGGTTTCCAGAGAGGCCTACCTGATGGATACCGGGGTAGACGAGGAGCCGGCCTGGGTTGGGGAGTTGAACAAGATAAGGGATATCGTGGAGTTCAGATGGACCCCCAATACCGGTCCGTATAGAAAGTTGTTTCCCGCCCTCGGCGAGGCCGGTGAGGAGCAGATCATCGTCTATGCAGACGACGATGTCGTCTACAAAGCGCACTGGCTCAAGCTGCTGGTCGCCAAGTTTCGGACGCATCGTGAAGAAAAGATCATCGCCTCGCGGGTCAGGCTCAGCAGACGAAACATCTTCGGTCGCCACAAGACATACATGCTCTGGCCTGTGATCAAGAAGGAGACCGAACTCGATGCCGGTTACCTGATCACCGGGGTGGGCGGAGTCATTCTCAAGAAGCGTCATATCAAGGAGTGTTTTCTAGGCAATCAGGATTACCTGAGCATTTGCCCGCAGACGGACGACCTGTGGATAAGCGAGATAGTCGCGAGGTCCGGAACGCCCGTCGTGGCCTATCCGGAGGCCATGCGCGAGGTGTTCCTCATCAAGCACGAGCATGGCCTGTCGAAGCAGAACCGGGTGGCCTCGAGGAGCTCCATCGACAAGTTCTTCAACCAGCTCAGGATAAACACGCTCGGCTGGCTGGGGATTTCGGTCTGCAACAACGACGAGTCGTTCAAGAGGATCAAGAGGTACTTCGAGAGACAGGCAGCGTCTGCCTGTGGTCCTCGCCGGATCGCCATATGACGCAGTGCCGGGTATCCGCCGCGGCAGGCAAGCGGTAGGCCTCATTCCGAGCCCTTGCCAATCCGGCTTCTGCGCAGGCGCGCGGGAGCACGACCGAGCCTGCCTGGACATGTCGCTGGATACCCATCAATCCGTCTACCGCGAGCAGTTGCTGGAGCACCTGCTGATCGGGGAGTTGCTCAAGCTTTCGTGGCTTCGTCATGGCGCCACCCTCGAGGTCTCGAAAGCGTCGCTGGACCGGGCCGGGCACGATATCGTGCTGGAGGCCAACGGGGTCATGCGCCATGTGCAGCTCAAGAGCTCGGCCGTCGATGCGTCAGCGGCCAGCCAGAAGATTCACGTCGGCCTGGGAGCCAAGCCTTCCGGCTGCGTGATCTGGATCTGCTTCGACTCCGCAACCCTGCAGCTCGGCCCCTTCCTGTTCTTCGGCGGTGCACCGGGAGAGCCGCTGCCGCCGCTGGGGGATTTCCGGGTGGCGCGGCATACCAAGGCCAATGCCCTGGGCGTCAAGGCGGAGCGGCCCAACATCCGGGTCATTCCCAAGGGGCGGTTTCGGAGGGTCGAGTCCGTGGAGGCGTTGCATCGGGCCTTGTTCGGTATCTGAACAGGCAACAGCGCCTCAGTACGGCGCCTGCCCCAGGTAGTTGCCCGCCGGCTCGTAATTGCACACCACGATCATCCGGTTGCTGCACTGGCTGCGGGCGCAGCCGAGCCGGCGGGTCTTGTGCCAGACCATCTGGGTGTAGTGGCCGATGCCTTTCATGGTGTTCAGCTTCAGCACGCCGCCCCTGTAGAGCTTCTTCTCCCGCTCCCAGGCCAGGGCGGCATCCTTCACGCCGTAGTAGCCGGCGGTGCCCATGAACAGGTTTTCCCCGTACCTGGAGCCGCGGCTGTGCTGCATGCGGCAACTGCCGGCAGCGAGCTGGTCGGCCCAGCGCTGGGCGGTGCCGGCGACCTGCGCCGACCATTGCAGGGGCGCGACCCCGACATCCGCCCGGGCGCGGTTGTGCTCGCGCAGCAGGGTCTGCACCTCGTTCGCGCCGAGGCGCGAGCCGGCGGCGGGCGGTTGCTGGGCGAAGGCGCCTGTACGGGCGGACAGCAGCAGGGCGGCGAGACAGAGTGGGAAATAGCAGGCAGGCATGGGAGAGGTTTCGTGCTGGAGGGTTGCCGAGTCGGTGGTTGCGATTGTGCCATCATCCGGCGGGCGGGCCTTCGCGCAGGTAGCCACCGGCGTAGCCGCGGACCGGACTGCCATAGACATCGGCCAGGCCGAGCACGTTGCGGGCGAACTCCATCCAGGCTTCCAGCATCTCGGGGGTGCCGTTCAGCGCGCCGACCTTGATCCGTCTGGAGCGCGGCTCGGCCAGGGTGTACATCACGGCGATGCCGAGGATGGCGGAGGCTTCGGAGATTTCCGGGATTTCCCGGTCCAGGGCGTCGGCGAATTCGAAGCGGCCCACGCGCAGCCGCTCGAGCGATTGCAGCTGGGCGATGGCCGCCTCGATGCGCTCGGCCAGCAGCTCGGGGCTGACTTTCTGCCAGGCCGCGCGGGAGGCCAGCCGCCAGGCGCGCATCTGCTCGGGTGCGATGCCGGGGCAGCGGCCGAGATAGGCAGCGTTCAGGCAGTGGTCGGCGGCGGCGGCCAGGCGCAGCTCCTGAGAGGGCTCGATGCCGAGCAGGCTGCAGACCTGGCCGAGCGAGGCGCCCTCCCAGAAGCGCTCGGGCGGCATGCTGAAGCCGGGGTCGCCCTCGCGGTGATGGTCGACCACCCTATCCCGCGGCACGCTGTCGTCGGCCAGCGCGCATTCGACCCAGACGATGGGGCCGCGATGCTGGCCCGGCCGCGCCGAGGTCCGCTCGGCGGCATAGGCATTGCCGGCATGGACACGCCGTTCCCCGGCCATGGCATAGGCGACCTTGTGCCCGGCCCGGTGGACCAGGCCCTCGATGATCGTCATCTCGGGGTCGCGTGCGCCGAGCACGAACAGGTACTGCATGATCGGCCTCAGGGGAGTGGTCAAGGCATGTTCACCCTACGCGAATTCGGTCTTGCGGGGCGATGGGAGAGTCGCCTGCGTGGGTTTCGCCAAAGCTTGCGTGCCGCCGGCGGGTGGTGCGAATACGCAGGCCACCCGGGCGGACCGGCCGCGCAGGACGCCGGGTCCAGCCTCGGGACGGACGGTCATGCCCCTCTCGAACGCTTCGATCCCGCCGCCTCTCTAATTCATCAAGGCCCTATTCGAGCCGGGCCGGCGGAGGTGGTTATGAGTCATGGGCGAGGCAGAGAAATATCGTATCCGGGGCCCTGTGACCCCATGAGCCGGGGGCGCTCCGAGCTGAACCCGGACGACGACGAGTCCAGTGTCGACGAGGGCGAGATCCCGCCGAACTCCTACGACGAAGCGGTGATAAGGCACGAGGAGCGGGGAGAAATGGAGCCGGAGCACGTGGAGCGGGAAGAGCAGAACCCGTGCTGAAACCCTGAGGCGGGTGCGCCACGGCGCCGCGAGTCGCTTCGCGTCGCCGTGTCAGGAGTGGATGCACCAGCTGGTCGTGTTGGCGGACATGCCGGCGTCTTCGATGGCATGGATGAGGCCGGCCGAGATGGCCTCGTCGGGGGTGAGGATCTTCGAGTCGGCGGTCAGGTACTGGGAAACGTCCAGAGGGTCCATGGCGCCGAGGGTGCGTTCCGCGACGATGCGTGCATAGAGGACCCGGTCGAAGTCCAGGCTCATAGCGTATTCGGACATCCTGGCGTGGTCGACCGAGCCGTGGATGGTCCAGTGGAAGGGGTGAAAGAGGAACTTGCTGTGCTGACAGGCGGTGCGTCGTTGCCCGGCGAGAAAGATGATATTGCCCATGGACTCGACGGTGCCGAGATTATGGGTATTGACCGGCACGGGAAGAGAGAGCAGAAAGTTATAAAGAGAAAAGCCGTAACTGCATTCTCCGCCCATGGTGGCGATCTTTATGGTGATCTCGGAGGCATCCTGCTTTATGGCCTGGGAGCACTTGTTGATAAGCTGCCCGCACGTCGAGGAGTTTATCGGACCCGTGAAGTGGATGATGTGACTGGTCATCTATTACTACTCTCGTGGTTGGCGTCACCATGGCTCTTCATGACATTCGCCATGTTCCTGCTCCGGCATCTTCTGTTTTGCGACTGGTGCCGTCGCCTCTTGCTGGGATGCGGTCCCACTGCCCGGATGACCGCTACCCTTCGAACGGGCCATGACGCTGGCAGGGGCTTGCCTCCGATACTTCGAGTCATGGAAACCTTGAATGCTCGGGAACAGCCTTGCTCAGGCCATGGGGGATGAGCGGAAGCCGAAGCTTCCGCTCTGCCCGGGTCAGCTCTTGCGGCCGCCGCCGTGGCTGCGCTGGCCGCCTTTGCGGCCGGCCTCGGAGGCCTTTTCGCGGTCGTTCGCGAAATTTCCACCGCTGTTGTGACCGCCCTTGCTGCCGGCTTCGGAAGCGCGCTCCGGATCGTTCCTGAAGTTGCCTCCGCTCTGCTGGCCGCCCTTGCTGCCGATTTCCTGGTAGAACTCGCGGTCATGGGTGGCGGCAGTTGTCTCACCGCCCTTGCGGCCCGCTTCGCTTACACTCATCTTACCTTTGTTACCTTTATCTTCAGTCATGACGACCTCCAATCAGTTAGGCAAACAACAAGTAGAGTGCCTCGCTTCGTTTACCCTTATCAGCGACACTCACTGTTATGGAGTCGCATTGGCGCAGGCAGTTCCACCTTTTTTCCGGTGCGATCCATATCGCACAGGGTGATGCGTTCTTCGCTGGCACTGGTTCTACCGGCTATCCCGCTGCGTGCCGATAAAGACGGCTCCATTGATTTGGCAGAATAGCTGCCTGATATCAGGTCTTCCAATCTTCGCCCGCCGCTTCGCCTCGATATGCAAAAGGCATTCGAAATAACCCTTCGGACTTTATATGTATCGGTGGTTGTCCGGCACCGAGCATGTTGTGCTCCGTCATCGTGACGGACGGTCGCAAGGCCCCCGAACGCCCGTGTCCCGCCGACCCTCTAAGCCATGGAGACTCTCTCGGGAGGTGCTTATGAACAGCGATCGAGACAAGACCACCCCCTATCCGGGATCGCCCGGCCCGCTGAGTCCGGGGCGCACCGACCTGAACCCGGACAGGGAGCCGGGCATCGACGAACTGCCCGGCAACGAAGGCGAGATCCCGCTGGAGCCCAACGACGAGACGGTGGTGGAGCGCGAGCAGATCGACATGGACCCGGACAGGCAGGCGGAGCTGGACGATCAGCCCAACCCGCGTTGAGACCGGGGATTTCCGGGCGGGCGGCCCGGCGCAGGGCGTTCCGCTCAGCGCTTCAGCAGGGCGCCGAGGGCATCGCCCAGACCGTCCGGCACGATGCGCCGGACGGTGCCGAGCAGGCCGGTCATGAGCCCGTCGACGCCGCACCGCCACAATTCGACCTCGCCGACGTAGGGGTTGCCCCAGCCCATCTGGCAGGCGACTTCCTGGTTGCGCCGGCGCTCCTGGGCGGTGACCGGGTACTGGCGGTTCCAGGCCTCGTACAACTGGCGGTCCTGCCGGGACAGGCGCAGCCTGTAACGGTCGTGCATGTACAGGTAGATGCGCGCCACGGCGCCGCGCACCTCCTCGCGCGGCATGGCCTTGCGTGCCTGGAAGTCGACGACCATCCGGCACTGGCCGTACTGGCCGGTCGCCTTGTCCAGCATGCCGAAGGCGAAGTTGCTGCGGTCGCCGTTGACCTCGCCGATCGCCGGCACCAGGTTGTGCAGGTCAGCCTCGGCCCGCGCGAAGACCGGATCGTTGGCGGTGCAGTGGTCGCGTCCGCCCTTCTTCCAGCACTGGCGCTGATGGCCGATGACCCAGGCGGGCACCACGTGCTCCCACTCCAGCCGGCTGGCGCGCTGCGGATTCTTGCGCGGGCGGTAGCCGCAACTGGCGAGGTCGACGCGATTGCCCTGGTAGCGGCAGCCGCAATAGAAGGTCAGCGGCTCGTCGGCATGGATGTCCTGGGCGATCTTCTTCGCTGCGCCGAAGGTCTCGGGGGGGCCTATATCGGTGAAATGGACGCCGGCAACGGCCAGTACGATGCCGGAAAGCAGGGACGCTATCTTCTTTGCAGCCGAGTTGTTCATCGACGTGGTTCCATCAGTCGATCGGGGAGGGGCGACGATTCTAGCGAGGCCGTCGTCCCCCTATCCATCGGCCCGGTCCCACGCGGGCCTGCGGGGAGCGGCGAATGGGCGGCGGGAGACGGGGCCGGCTCCATGGCGGCAGGCCATGACCGGCTGGCGTGCCATGCTTGAGGACGAGGGATACCGATGCCCCTGAACCACAATGCCCATCCCCCGTATCTGAGCCGCCTGCTGGGGTTCGCCGGGCTACTCCCCTTCGTCGTCGGCGCGCTGGCCCTGTGGCTCGTTCCTGCGAACTGGAAGCCGCTGGTGCTGACTGCGCTGCTGAACTACGCGGCGGTGATCCTTTCCTTCATGGGCGCCATCCACTGGGGGCTGGCCATGTGCGCTGGCGCCGACCGGGGCGACAGGCGGGCGCTGGCCCAGCTGGGGCTGTCGGTCATTCCGCCGCTGGTCGGCTGGCTGGCGGTGTCGTTCCGGCTGTCGGTGGCCGTGGCTATTCCGCTGCTGCTGCTGGCCTTCGTCCTGCTGTATCTGGCCGACCTGCAGGCGATTCGCCTGGGGCTGGCGCCGGCCTGGTATCGGCAGCTGCGCAAGCCGCTGACCATCGCCGTCACCGTCAGCCTGCTGGTCGCCTGGGGCGGCGTCCTGTTCGCGGCGCAATGACGGCAGGCGCCGAGCGGCGGAGCACTTTTGCAGGGGCGGACGGTCACAGCAAAAATATGTAATAAGCTGTTACGAATCGCACTGCCAGGGAGGGCGGCTGATGATACTGGGTATCGTACTTTTCGTTTTTTTCACCTGTGTTGCCTTGTTCATGCTCGGGGTCTGTCTGGGGCGCTGGCTGCGTACCCCTGCTCCCCCGCAGGAGAGCCTGGAGGACGATGCCGGGCTGTTCGCCGGCTGGGACGGGCTCTCGGCCGTGGAGCGCAAGCGGCGCCTGGCGCTGTACCAGCAGCGCGTGCTGGCGCGCAGCGCCGAGCAGGAGAAGGCCTGGCTGCAGGCGCGGATGCGCGAGTGCCTGGTGAAAGATCAGGATGAACAGCCACGTACCGCGCGAGGCCTTTAGATCTCATCACCTACCTGGCCATTGCCCGGCTTCTTCGGACATGACGGCTTGCAGCTCCCTCTCCCGGCCGGGGAGAGGGGGGATAGACGCGCAACTGCCGTCCCGCCTTTCCCGGCGCCACGCCTCTACCGTTCGTCCGGCTTCACCAAACTATCGCTTCGCCGTGCCGGTCCATTCAGGTGTCACTCATTGAAATAAGGAGACGACAAAATGGGCAGCACTTCCGACAAGATCAAAGGCAATGCCAACGAAGCCGCCGGCAAGATCAAGAAGGGGGTCGGTGGCGCCACCGACAATCCGGCCCTGGAAAACGAAGGCCGCGCTCAGGAGTCCCGGGGCAAGGGCCAGCAGGTGAAAGGCGAGGTCAAGGACTCGATCAAGCGCGGTATCGATCGGGCCTGAGTTTAGGGGCGGCGCAACGGACCGGACACATCCCCTGCACATCGGTCCATACACCACGACGCCGCCCAGCCCCCGCTTCTGTCAATGCCCGCGAAAGCGGGCATTGTCTTGTCCGGGCCCCCCTCAGCCCTCGATGACGAAGCGCAGCAGGTCGTGGTTGAAGCGCTCGACCTCGATCTGCGCCAGGCCGTGCGAGCCGCCCGGGTAGACGCTCAGCACGGCGTTCGGCACCAGCTGCGCGGCGCGCCTGGCCGAGGCCTCGATCGGCACGATCTGGTCGTCGTCGCCGTGCACGATCAAAGTCGGCACGTCGATCTTCTTCAGGTCCTCGGTGAAGTCGGTTTCGGAGAACTGCGCGATGCAGTCGTGGACCGGCTTGATCCCGGCGCTCATGCCCTGCAGCCAGAAGGCGTCGCGCAGGCCTTCGGACGCCTTCGCCCCCGGGCGGTTGAAGCCGTAGAAGGTGGTCGGCAGATCCTTGAGGAACTGCGCGCGGTTCTCCAGGACGCCCTGGCGGATGCCGTCGAACACCTCCTTCGGCACCCCGTCGGGATTGTCGGCGGTCTTCAGCATCAGGGGCGGCACCGCGCCCAGCAGCACCACCTTGGCGACCCGCGCCGTGCCGTGGCGGCCGATGTAGCGGGCCACCTCGCCGCCGCCGGTGGAGTGGCCGACCAGCACGGCGTCGTGCAGGTCCAGCGCTTCCAGCAGCTCGGCCAGGTCGTCGGCGTACTGGTCCATGGTGTTGCCGTCCCAGGTCTGTTCCGAACGGCCGTGGCCGCGGCGGTCGTGGGCGATCACCCGGTAGCCGCGCTGGCCGAGAAACAGCATCTGGGCATCCCAGGCATCGGCGCAGAGCGGCCAGCCGTGGGAGAAGACGATCGGCTGGCCCGATCCCCAGTCCTTGTAGAAGAGGGTGGTGCCGTCTTGGAGCGTCAGGATGGACATGTGCGGATTTCCTCGTGTGGGCTGTGGCCGTACTGGCGTTGCCTCGGAAGGGCGAAGCCTCCCTGCCCGCCAGCACCCCGGCCGGGGCTACCGATTACGACTCCACGGACGAGCGATGGTGCGGGCCGAAGACCATTCATCACTGCGGGAGGAGTCATCGCCGCCTTCCGCCAGTCGATACAAAAAAACGTTGCCCGCGCCGCAGGCCCGGGCAGCCGGAGAACGGCATGGCACGTAGCGGAAAGATCCTCGCCTGGGTACTGGGCGGTCTGGCGGTCTTGATCGCCGCCCTGGTCGTGCTCGTCGCGACCTTCGACTGGAACCGGCTCAAACCGCGGATCAACGCGCAGGTTTCCGAGGCCCTGAACCGCCCCTTCGCCATCGAGGGCGACCTGGCGGTGAGCTGGCGGCGCCCGGCGCAGGAGTCCGGCTGGCAGGCCTGGGTGCCCTGGCCGCACATCAGCGCCGAGGCGCTGCGCCTGGGCAATCCGGAGTGGGCCGACAGCGAGCATTTCGTCACCCTCGAGCGGGTCGAGCTGAACCTGTCGCCGCTGGCCCTGCTGGGCAAGACCGTGCGCATCCCGCACATCGTGCTGACCGGGCCGGACGCCAACCTGGAGCGGCTGGCCGACGGCCGCGCCAACTGGACCTTCGACCAGGACGACAAGGCCGAGGACAAGGAACCCTCGCCCTGGACCCTGGACATCGGCACCGTCCAGTTCGACCGCGCCCGGCTGCGGGTGGACGACCAGGTGCTCAAGGCCGATCTAGAGGCGGAGGTCGCGCCCCTCGGCGCGCCGATTCCCTTCGAGCAGATCGTCGGCGAGGCCCAGGCCGAGCGCGCCATCGGCGAGGGCGCCCGGCCCCAGGACTACGCCTTCGCCTGGACGGCGCAAGGCCGCTACCAGGGCCAGCCGCTCTCCGGCGAAGGCAAGGTCGGCGGGCTGCTAGCCCTGCAGGACGCCGGGCTGCCGTTTCCCGTGCAGGTCGACCTGCGCGCCGGGAAAACCCGCTTCCGCGCCGAGGGCACCCTGGTCTCGCCGCGCAAGCTCAGCGCCCTGGACCTGCGTCTGCGCCTGTCGGGCGACAGCCTGGCCAACCTCCATCCCTTGATCGGCGTGACCCTGCCGGACACCGCCGCCTATTCCACCGGGGGACGGCTGACCGCCGACCTGCGCGACCCGGAAAGCGCCGAATACCGCTACCGCGATTTCAGCGGCAAGATCGGCGACAGCGACATTCACGGCAACCTCGCCTACGTGGCGAGCAAACCACGGCCCAAACTGTCCGGCGAGCTGACCTCCAAGCAGCTGCTGTTCCGCGACCTCGGCCCGCTGATCGGCGCCGACACCGAGGACGAGGAGTCCAAGCAGCCGCCGAACAAGGCCCTGCCGGTGGAGGAGTTCCGCACCGAGCGCTGGCGCGACATGGACGCCGACGTGCGCTTCGAGGGCAAGCGCATCGTCCGGCGCAAGGCGCTGCCGATCACCGACCTGTCCACCCACGTGCAGCTCGAGAACGGCAGATTGCGCCTCGACCCGCTGCGCCTGGGCGTTGCCGGCGGACGCCTGGACACCACGGTCGCCCTCGACGGCCGGCAGACGCCCCTGGACGGCCGGGTGCGGATGAGCATCCGCGGTCTCGAGCTCAAGCGCCTGTTCCCCACCGTCGAGACCATGCGCGACAGCCTCGGCGAGCTGAACGGCGACGCCCGCCTGAGCGGCACCGGCAACTCGGTGGCGGCCCTGCTCGGTTCGGCCGACGGCGAGCTGAAGCTTTTGGTCAACGATGGCACCATCAGTCGCGCGCTGATGGAGCTCGCCGGGCTGAACGTCGGCAGCTACATCGTCGAGCGCCTGTTCGGCGACGAGGAGGTGGCGATCAACTGCGCAGCGGCGGATATCGGCTTCAAGAACGGCCTGGCGACCCCGCGGCTGTTCGTCTTCGACACGGAGAACGCGGTGGTCAACGTCGACGGCTCGGTCGACTTCAAGAGCGAGAAGATGGACCTCGACATCGTGCCCAAGTCCAAGGGCGTGCGGATCATCTCGCTGCGCTCGCCGCTGTACGTGCGCGGCACCCTCAAGGACCCGGACCCGGGCGTGCATTCCGAAGGCCTGATCGCGCGCGGTGCCGGCATGGTGGTGCTCGGCGCCACCGTCGCTCCGGTGGCCGGCCTGCTCGCGCTCATCGCACCCAGCGCCGAGCAGCCGAACCGCTGCAGACCCATGCTCGAGCAGATGAGGACCAGCCAGGCGGATTGAGGGCCGCCTTCGCCCCTCTCCCCAACCCTCTTCCGGGGGAGAGGGGCAGGCAGCAGCGCCGATCTTTGGAGGTCCCGCCCCGTTAGGCGCACATTCGTCGGCGATGCCCTGGGGGCTACCGCCGATCGCCGACGAAGCCGCTCCTGCGGCAGGGCCTCACGGCTCCTTGGTCAGATCGACCAGCGGTGCTTCGCGCACCTCGGTCGGCCGGCCGGCCTGGACCTCGTTGACCCGCTGCACGGCCTGGTCCACCGCGGCCTTGTCGGCGAGCAGGGCGAAGCCGACCCGGAACCGGCGCTGCTCCTTCGGGCCGATGCTCGGCACCAGGCCGAGCGGGCGCTGGAAGCGGCGGTTGTAGGAGAAGCTGGTGCCCGGCTCGAGGCCGGTGACGTAGCCTTGCCCGGCAGTGTCGGTGTTCTTCCACAGGGAGAATACCGGCAGCTGCTGGACGTTGTAGTCGACCCGCACGCCGCGGTCGCCGGCCCGGTTGTGCAGCACGGCCAGGGTGTCGCCCTTGGCGTCGCCGTAGGGCACCAGGTTGTAGACGGTCTCGTCGTAGTCCTTGGTCGGGCCGCGGTAGGTCTGCCAGTCGGCGAGGTCGCCGCGGGCCTTGGCGTTGAACGGCGAGACCTGCTTGACCGGGGCGACGAGGCGCGCGCCCTGCTCGAGCAGCGGGGTGCCGAAGTTGTTGTGGTAGAGCGCCTGGTATTCCTTGGGATAGTCGCCGTTGTTGGTCAGGGTGTCGTCGATGACGAAGCCCGTGGCGCCCGGCGTGGTGCTCAGCTCGGTGGCGACGCTGAAGTCGACCTTCTTGAACGCCTGCTCCTTCAGCTCGCCCCTGAGGCGGATGGCGTACGGCGGCTGCTCGTCGATGCTCAGCACCACCCGGGTGGCCGGAATGTTCGCCGCCCGGCCGTGCAGGGTGAGCAGCTCGCCGTTGTCCATGCCAGGGTGGCCGACCCACTCGTAGCCGCAGCGGGTGACCAGCTCGTTGAAGCCCTCGAGCCAGCCGAGGCCGCCGCGGCCGTTCTGCTCGATGAATGCCGGGTTGACCACATCCTTGACCGGCGAGTCCCAGCCCATGCGGACGTCGCCGGCCACTGCGCGCAGCACGTTCATGCCGCGGGTCGGCACCACGGTGATGGTCATGGCGCCGGTATCGATGTCGATCAGGCTGACGCCCTCCTGGAGTCCGCCGTGCAGGGTGCGCAGGCTGACCGAGAACGGCTTGTCGGTCTTGATGCCCAGCTGCTGGCTGTCGATCTTCCAGTTCTGCGCCGGCTTGTCGGTATCGAGCAGGACATAGTCCCGGGCCAGGGCAGAGGTGGTGCCGACGATAGCGGCGAGGCCGATGAGGCAGGAAAGCTTGTTCATGATGACCCTTCTTTTCTTGTTGTGGGGCAGCCGCGAAGCTGCCCCGGATTGCGATTACGTCCGTTTCAGCCAGACCGCAGTATTACCCGGCAGCTTGCCCGCCTCCGACAGCGCTTCGCTGGACAGCAGCACCTGGCTGCCTTCCGGCAGCGCTGCGGCCTGTGTTCCCATGTTGATCAGCACGCGCAGGTCGCCATTGTCGAAGGCCAGCACGTCCTTGCCGGCGTCGACCCACTGCAGCTTGCCGTCGCCCAGCTTGTGGTCATGGCGCAGCTCCAGGATCCTGCGATACAGGTTCAGTGTGGAATCGGCGGCGCCTTCCTGGCGGTCCACGGCATAGCGCGCATAGGAGGCCGGCTGCGGCAGCCAGGTCTTGTCGCCCGGGCCGAAGCCGAAGGACGGGGCGTCCGCCTTCCAGGGCAGCGGCACGCGGCAGCCGTCGCGGCCGACTTCCTCGCCCTTGGTGCGCAGGAACATGGGGTCCTGACGGTACTTGCCTTCCATGGTGGTGTGCTCGGGCAGGCCCAGTTCCTCGCCCTGGTAGATGTAGGTCGAACCGGGCAGGGCCAGGGTCAGCATGGCCAGGGCACGGGCCCGGCGCAGGCCCAGCGCCTCGTCCGGCTGCGGGGTATTGGGGCCGATGCCGTTGCCGGGCAGGGCATGGGCGCCCAGTTCCTTCAGGCCGTAGCGCGAAGGGGCGCGCACGGTGTCGTGGTTGGAGGTCACCCAGGTGGTCGGTGCGCCCACCGTAGCGGTCAGGGCCATCGAGCTGTTGATGATGTCCTTGAAGGCACCTGCCTCCCACTTGGTCATCAGGTATTCGAAATTGAACGCCTGGTCCATCTCGTCGGAGCGGATGTAGTGGGTCAGCCGCTCGCGCGGGCTGACCCAGGCCTCGGCCACCATGATGCGCTTGCCGGGGTACTGGTCGAGAACCTTGCGCCAGGAGCGGTAGATCTCGTGCACACCGTCCTGATCCCACATGGGGCCGACCAGCGCGCCGGCGTTCTCCCGGCCTTCCTCGATCGGCAGATCGGCCAAGCCCTTCTCCTTGATCAGGCCATGCGCCACGTCGACGCGGAAGCCGTCCACGCCGCGGTCCAGCCAGAAGCGCAGCACCTTCTCGAACTCGGCGCGCACCTCCGGATTGTCCCAGTTCAGGTCGGGCTGCTTGCTGTCGAACAGGTGCAGGTACCACTGCTTCTCGCCCGGCACCCGGTCCCAGGCGGCCTTGCCGAACACGCTCGGCCAGTTGTTGGGCGGCAGCTCGCCGTTCTCGCCCCGGCCGTCGCGGAAGATGTAGCGGGCACGCTCGGGGCTGCCGGGCTTGGACTTCAGCGCAGCCTGGAACCAGGCGTGCTCGTCGGAGGTGTGGTTGGGCACCAGGTCGACGATCACCTTCATGCCGCGGGCATGGGCCTCCTTCAGCAGGCGCTCGAACTCCTCGGTGCTGCCGAACATCGGATCGACCACCCGGTAGTCGGCCACATCGTAGCCGGCGTCGGCCTGGGGCGATTTGTAGAAGGGCGACAGCCAGAGCGCGTCCACGCCCAGCTTGTCCAGGTAGGGCAGCCGCGAGATGACGCCCGACATGTCGCCGATGCCGTTGCCGTCGCCATCGGCGAAGGAGCGCGGATAGATCTGGTAGATCACCGAGTTGCGGGCCCAGTTCTCGTCGCTCTGGACGGTCGTGGCATCGGCGGCGTAGGCGCTGCCATAGAGGGAGGACAGGGACAGGGCGACAGCAGTCGCAAGTGTGGTGGCTAGGAACTTTCGACGAAACATACAAGCTTCCTGTTCTTGGGATTGTTGGTAGGTAGGGCGTGTTTCTTGGCGTAGTGCGTGGCTGCCTTCAGGGCCGCCGGCATTGGGGCCGGAGGTCGCCCGAACGAGGCGGCCGGGCACGGCGAATGAAAGCACCGGAAGGCGCGTCGCCGCCTTCGCCGGCATGGGGGCGAAGAGGATTCAGGGAGCAAGGGGCTGGGATATCGCCTGCGGGCGCGGGCACCTGGATGACTGCAACCATGGGACACCTTGTTCTGGAGACAACGCTGTCTTGGTGGGCCGCAGGCCCGGGCGCGTCGTCGCCGTCTTGTTGTTCTTGTCGTCTGCCGGGGCTGGGCCGGCAAGGGGCCCCCTGTCGGGGTATCGCTACCTTAATAGGGGGATTCTCGTTTGACAAGACACCTGCAATTTTAAGGTTTTTCACCGGAGTTCTTTTCAGGTAAAACGATTCATCAAGATAAAAACAGATATTGGCACGTTCGGGTCGGCAGCCGTGCGGATCGCGCCGGTCGGCCGCCGGTGGCCGAGCGCGAAAAAGGCTCGCCGCAGGCCGTCCCGTGTGGCCGGGGAACGCGACCGCGCGCCTCGTACCGGGCGACTGCCGTGCTGGCTACGCTGTAGGGGCATGCCGGCTTTCGCCGGTACGGGGGAAGCATGAGCACTTCCGACGACATGGATTCGTCCGCCGGTGTTCTCGGCAGCGGTTTTTCGCGCTGGCTGAACCTCCGTCGCGCGTTGCGCGCGCCGCAGGGCAAGCGCCCGGCGGAACCCGGCGGAACCCGGCGAGCCCTGGTGGAGCTGGACGCCGGCGCAGGCCTTCGCTGCCCTGGACAGCCGCCCCGAGGGTCTCTCCGGCGCCGCCGCAGCCACCCGTCAAGGCGCCGGCAGGACGCCAGAGCAGGACCGCTCCCGGGGCCTGCCGCGAATCTTCCTCGAACAGCTGCGCAGCCCGCTGGTGCTGATCCTGATCTTCGCCAGCGTGGTCTCGCTGGTGGTCCACGACTGGCTGGACGCGGGCATCGTGCTGGCCATCGTGCTGGTCGGCGCGCTGCTCGGCACCTGGCAGGAATACCGCGCCTCCAGCGCCCTGGAGCAGCTGCGCCGGCGCGTGGCGATCACCGCCCGGGTGCGCCGCGACGGCGTGCCGGTCGAGATCCCGGCCGGCGAGGTGGTGCCGGGCGACGTGATCGAGCTGTCCGCCGGCAGCCTGATTCCCGCCGACGGGCTGGTGCTGGAAGCCCGCGACTGCTTCGCCAGTCAGGGTCTTTTGACCGGCGAGACCTTCCCGGTGGAGAAGCAGCCGGGCCTCGCCGAGCCCCTGGCCAGCCTCGTCGAGCGGAGCAACTGCCTGTTCATGGGCAGCTCGCTGCGCAGCGGCACGGCGACCCTGCTGGCAGTGCGCACCGGTGCCGACAGCGAGTACGGGCAGATCGCCCGCAGCCTGAGCCTGCGCCCGCCGGAAACCGAGTTCGAGCGCGGCCTGCGCCACTTCGGCGCGCTGCTGCTCAAGGTGATGCTGCTGATGGTAGTCGGCGTGCTGGCGGCGAACATCCTGCTCGGGCGGCCCACGGTGGACACCCTGCTGTTCGCCATCGCCCTGGCGGTCGGCCTGTCCCCCGAGCTGCTGCCGGCGATCCTCGGCATCACCCTGGCCCAGGGCGCACAGCGCATGGCCCGGCGCGGGGTGATCGTGCGCCATCTGAACGCCATCGAGAACCTCGGCGCCATGGACGTGCTGTGCACCGACAAGACCGGCACCCTGACCCGCGGGGTGGTGCAGCTCGACGGCGCGCTGGCCCCCGACGGCACGCCCTCGGACCGCTGCCTGCTGCTCGCCTGCCTCAACGCCAGCCTGCAGACCGGGCTGGCCAATTCCCTGGACGCCGCGCTGGTCGCCACGGCGCAGGAGCAGGGCCTGGATCTCGGCGCCTTTCGCAAGCTCGACGAGATCCCCTACGACTTCGTGCGCAAGCGCCTCGCGCTGGTCGTCGAGAGCGCCGACAGGGAGGCGCTGATGATCGTCAAGGGCGCGCTGGACAAGGTGCTGGAGCGCTGCACGCGGATCGGCGAGGGCGAGGCGGCGGCGCCGCTGGACGAGGCGACGCTGGCCGACATCCGCGAGCGCTACGCGCAGTGGAGCGCCCAGGGCTACCGGGTGCTCGGCCTGGCCAGCCGGCGGCTGGCGCGCCAGGCGCGCTACGCCGAGAGCGACGAGCGCGAACTGGCCTTCGCCGGCTTCCTGCTGTTCTTCGACCCGCCCGAGCCCGGCGTGCGCGACACCCTGCAGGCACTCGGCTGGCTCGGCGTGGCGGTGAAGATCATCAGCGGCGACAACCGCCTGGTCACCCGCCACGTCGCCGAGGCGGTCGGCATTTCGGCCGAGCGGGTGATCACCGGCGGCGAGCTGCTGCAGATGAAGGACGAGGCGCTGCTCAACCTGGCGCCGCAGGTGGCGCTGTTCGCCGAGGTCGACCCCAACCAGAAGGAGCGGATCATCCTCGCCCTGCAGAAGACCGGCCACGTGGTCGGCTTTCTCGGCGACGGCATCAACGACGCGCCGGCGCTGCACGCGGCGGACGTCGGCGTCTCGGTGGACCAGGCGGTGGACGTGGCCAGGGAGGCGGCCGACTTCGTCCTCCTGCGCCACGACCTGGACCTGCTGCGCCAGGGCATCGACGAGGGCCGCCACACCTTCGCCAACACCCTCAAGTACATTTTCATCACCACCAGCGCCAACTTCGGCAACATGATCAGCATGGCCCTGGCCTCGCTGTTTTTGCCCTTCCTGCCGCTGTTGGCCAAGCAGATCCTGCTCAACAACTTCCTCTCCGACATCCCGGCCATGGGCATCGCCGGCGACAACGTCGACCGCGAATGGGAGCGCACCCCGCACCACTGGGACCTCCGCGAGGTGCGCAACTTCATGCTGGTGTTCGGCCTGGTCAGCTCGGCCTTCGACCTGCTGACCTTCGGCGTGCTGTTCCACTTCGTCGGCGAGCGGCCCGAGCTGTTCCGCAGCGGCTGGTTCGTCGAGTCGCTGCTCACCGAACTGGCGATCATCTTCGTGGTACGCACCTACAAACCCTTCTACCGCAGCCGCCCCGGCCGCCTGCTGCTGGCCAGCACCCTGGCGGTGATGCTGCTCACCGTGCTTTTGCCCTACACCCCGGCCGGCACCTGGTTCGACCTCGTCCCCCTGCCGCCCGCGCTGCTGGCGACCATCGTGCTGATCACCCTGCTCTATGCGGCGGCCTCGGAGGCGGTGAAGCGGCGGTTCTATGCGGCGGCGAGAAGGCCGAGGAGTGCGGCGCGGAGGTATCGGGGAGGAGTGGGGTAGGGCTCGAGTTACTAGCCTTTTTTAAAGTAATGTCATGCTGCTGCATATCGGCAGTCCGGGTGGCGAAAAAACGACTTCACCAACTCCGGCAACTTCTGGATTCTACGCAGCGCACCCAGTGCCAACCTCTTCATCTCTTCCCGGTTCTGCACAAGACGCCTGGACACACTGCGCTTGACGTGCCCCCAGACCTGCTCGTCCGGGTTCAACTGCGGCGAGTACGGCGGCAGATAGAAGAGTTTCAGGCGCCCCGCCTGTTCTTCGACGAACGCCCTGACCAGCCGGGCCTTGTGCACCGGATGGCCATCGACGATCACGAAGACCGGCTGCTCGGCACCGATCAGCAGGCGCTTGAGAAACTCGCGGAACACGCTGGCCGTCACCGTCCCGTCGTGCAGCATGAAGCGGAACTCGCCGCGCGTCCCGACCGCCGACAGCATGTTCACCGAGAAGCGTCGGCCGGTCACCTCGACCACCGGCGTTTCCCCCTGCGGTGCCCAGGTCGTGCCGGCATGGTAGTCGGAGCGCAGGCCCGACTCGTCCGCGAAGTAGATCCTTGCCCCCGCTGCACGGGCCTCGGCCCGAATCGCCGGCCAGGTCTCGTTTTCCCACTGGCGCACCAGCGCCGCATCCTGCTGCCAGGCGCGATGCAAGGGTTTCTGCGCGGTGAAGCCGAGCAGCTTCATGATCCGGCTCACGGCGGACAGCGACAGCGTCTTGCCGAACTGGCGGCGGATCAATTCGGCGATCAGCGACAAGGTCCACAGGCCGAACTCGAAACGGTATTGCAGCGGCGAGTGGTCCCGAACGGCCTGTGCCAGCCAGCGCATTTCCTCGGCACTGATCCTGGGGGGACGTCCGGGAACCGGCTTGGCGAGCAGGGCGTTCTGTCCGCCATTGGCGAAGTCGGACAGCCAGCGAAAGACGCTGCGGATATTGACGCCGAAAGCGGCCGCCACGCTTTGGACGGTCTGCCCTTCGCGAACGGCCTTGATCGCCTGCTGACGCATGACCTGAAGGGAATGGTGGTCGATTGCTCGACCGTCGGAGTTTCGTTTGCATTTCATCGGAGTATTATCCCTCAATATGACAATACTTTCGATAAAATTAGTAAACGAGGGATGTTTCAGCGAAATGGCCGTGATTGGTTCCAGGCCGGTGCGAGCAGATTCGATCAGAATTGAAAAATGGCCGGTTTTCCAGCTACATAATGTGCGGTCATTTGCCGAACAGTAATTTGACAGTATTCGCACAAGCTACATCAAATTCCAATTGATTATCCTGAGGCTCGGGAGGAGATAATTTACCTGACCGAATTCTTGGCAGTTCTCTTTGTTCTATTCGAGTTTGTTGTATTTGACAAGGTAAATGGTATGTTCAATGGCTATAATTAAAAGCAATCGGGAAGAAATTGCCAATATTGCAGATATGTTGCCAGACGTAGTGTTCATGGTAAGCACTGGTGGTCGCATAACCTATGCCAGTGCCGCTTGCGAGGGTGTTTTTGGCTATAGGCCAGAGGAGATGGTCGATAATTTCATCATCGATTTTGTCGTGCCGACGGAGCGCGACAGGACCCTGAAAGAGGCCAGTCGGGTCATGACTGGTGGGCAGCGGGTCGGTTTTGAGAATCGCTACCTCCATAAAGGCGGCCGCGAAGTCCATGTGATGTGGTCCGCACGATGGCTGGAGACGGAGCGACTGCGTGTCGGGGTTGCTCGCGATATTACTGAGTTGAGGCTCGGGCAGATGTTGAACCGCGGTTTGCAGCTGGCCTCCGTTCCTTTGGCGCCATACGAGCGTAAAGTACTGCAGCTGCTCTTGACCGAGGCCACGGAAAAACAAATCGCCGAGCGTCTGGGGCTGGCCGTTTCCACCACTCACTCATATGTCACCAGCATATTCCGGAAGTTTGGTGTACGGGGACGGGCAGGACTGATGAGCTTGTGGTTGAGTCAGCGTTCAGGCGTGAACCTGCCCGTCCAGCGCTGAATGACAGTTGATCCATGGGGCTCACTCAAAGACGGCGGCGGCAAGATCTGAGTGCAACACCTTGGGAGACTCCGAACAGGCAAGCCGTTCTCAGCCAATCGCCGGTCGAATCTGCTTTCAGCCCGGCTACGGCCGGGATGATGCCCGCAGAAACCAGGGCAAAGCCCTGGTTTCTGGATACACCCCTGGGTTTGCCCGGGCGGAAACGGATCAAGCGGGGCATTGCCGGATCGGTGCCGACTTGTCCGGAGTTTCCTTGAGCCCGATCAGGCCACGTGTTTAAGGAAATCCTGAAAAAGACTTCCCGATTCTGGTGAAATACACCCGCTCCCTTGTCCGAGTTTCCCGATGAAGCAACTGTCCTTCGCCGATGCCGAGTATGCCGGCAAGCGCAAGCAGACCCGCCGCGAGCGCTTCCTGCTCGAGATGGACCAGGTGGTGCCGTGGCAGGGGCTGATCGCCCTGATCGAGCCCTACTATCCCAAGGGCGAAGGCGGTCGGCCCGCCTACCCGCTGGCAGCCATGCTGCGCGTGCACCTGATGCAGAACTGGTTCGGCTACAGCGATCCGGCGATGGAGGAAGCGCTGTACGAAACCACTCTCCTGCGCCAGTTCGCCGGCCTGAGCCTGGAGCGCATCCCGGACGAAACGACCCTCCTCAACTTCCGTCGCCTGCTGGAGAAGCACGAACTGGCCGGGGGAATACTGGAGGTGATCAACGGCTATCTGGGCGAGCGCGGACTGTCGCTGCGCCAGAGCACCATTGTCGACGCCACCCTGATCCATGCGCCGAGCTCGACGAAGAACAAGGACGGCAAGCGCGACCCGGAAATGCACTCGACGAAGAAGGGCAACCAGTACTACTTCGGCGCAAAAGCTCACATTGGTGCCGACGCTGAGTCGGGTCTGGTGCACAGCGTGGTGGTCACGGCAGCCAACGTGGCAGATGTCACCCAAGTCGACCAACTGCTGCATGGCGAGGAAAACGTAGTGAGTGCCGATGCGGGCTATACCGGCGTAGAGAAGCGCCCCGAGCATGAAGGTCGGCAGGTCATCTGGCAGGTCGCGGCCCGGCGCAGTACCTACAAGAAGCATGGCAAGCGTAGCGCCTTATACAAAGCGATCCGCAAGATCGAGAAGGCCAAGGCCCAGGTACGAGCCAAGGTCGAACATCCGTTCCGCGTGATCAAGCGCCAGTTTGGCTACACCAAGGTGCGCTTCCGGGGATTGGCCAAAAACACGTCACAGTTGGTGACGCTGTTCGCCTTGTCGAATCTGTGGATGGCGCGCCGATATTTACTGGCGAATGCAGGAGAGGTGCGCCTGTAATGCGGGAAACGGTTGCTGCGACGTGCTTGCGGCAGCTAAAAAACGCAGAAACGAGCGGGTGATCTGATCGTTTTTGATCGATTCTCCGCTTTCAAAGTCGGCGGGGGGCTGAAGTCAGCCAGAAATACATGACTACTTCAGACCATCCTTAAGGAAATCCTGAAAAAGACTTCCCGATTCTGGTGAAATACACCCGCTCCCTTGTCCGAGTTTCCCGATGAAGCAACTGTCCTTCGCCGATGCCGAGTATGCCGGCAAGCGCAAGCAGACCCGCCGCGAGCGCTTCCTGCTCGAGATGGACCAGGTGGTGCCGTGGCAGGGGCTGATCGCCCTGATCGAGCCCTACTATCCCAAGGGCGAAGGCGGTCGGCCCGCCTACCCGCTGGCAGCCATGCTGCGCGTGCACCTGATGCAGAACTGGTTCGGCTACAGCGATCCGGCGATGGAGGAAGCGCTGTACGAAACCACTCTCCTGCGCCAGTTCGCCGGCCTGAGCCTGGAGCGCATCCCGGACGAAACGACCCTCCTCAACTTCCGTCGCCTGCTGGAGAAGCACGAACTGGCCGGGGGAATACTGGAGGTGATCAACGGCTATCTGGGCGAGCGCGGACTGTCGCTGCGCCAGGGCACCATTGTCGACGCCACCCTGATCCATGCGCCGAGCTCGACGAAGAACAAGGACGGCAAGCGCGACCCGGAAATGCACTCGACGAAGAAGGGCAACCAGTACTACTTCGGCGCAAAAGCTCACATTGGTGCCGACGCTGAGTCGGGTCTGGTGCACAGCGTGGTGGTCACGGCAGCCAACGTGGCAGATGTCACCCAAGTCGACCAACTGCTGCATGGCGAGGAAAACGTAGTGAGTGCCGATGCGGGCTATACCGGCGTAGAGAAGCGCCCCGAGCATGAAGGTCGGCAGGTCATCTGGCAGGTCGCGGCCCGGCGCAGTACCTACAAGAAGCATGGCAAGCGTAGCGCCTTATACAAAGCGATCCGCAAGATCGAGAAGGCCAAGGCCCAGGTACGAGCCAAGGTCGAACATCCGTTCCGCGTGATCAAGCGCCAGTTTGGCTACACCAAGGTGCGCTTCCGGGGATTGGCCAAAAACACGTCACAGTTGGTGACGCTGTTCGCCTTGTCGAATCTGTGGATGGCGCGCCGATATTTACTGGCGAATGCAGGAGAGGTGCGCCTGTAATGCGGGAAACGGTTGCTGCGACGTGCTCGCGGCAGCTAAAAAACGCAGAAACGAGCGGGTGATCTGATCGTTTTTGATCGATTCTCCGCTTTCAAAGTCGGCGGGGGGCTGAAGTCAGCCAGAAATACATGACTACTTCAGACCATCCTTAAGCGCGAAGCCCCTTGCACCATGCCGCTCGATGTACATCGAGCACTGGTCGATCAACTTCCCTGCGGACTCTTTCAACAGATTAAGCATGAGGTCGTCATATTCGACATACAGACTGGTCGTTTCCGTCTGGCTCTTCATGTCGCCGATGATGCCAATCTCTTCCTGAAGTTTGGTTTTTGCACCATCAATGTCATCGGAGGCTTTCGAGACAATACCCTCGTTTGTCCTGAAATGCTCTTTCACCTCCTCGAACTTCTTTTTCAACTCGGGAATCAGCTTTCCTTCCAGGACGCTAGCGGCGATGCTGTAGCTTATGAGGAGGCCGAACGGACCAAGCACCAGGCCTACAGCTGCGCCACCATAAGCTTGGTTGCGGAGCTTATCGACCTGCATGTCGTATTAATCCGGCAATACAATAGGGCACTTTCTGTATTTTGGTTTCTCCTTGAAAATCAAGGATATATGCCGATACTGGTATGAGCCTTATTTGTGCTTTCGTATTGCCGGATTAATAGTAATTGCTTCCTTCCACGAAATCGTTGTTCAGCTGGGTGCGCAGGGATGAGATATGACCAGAGGCATCGTTGAAGCTCTTGGAGCTGGCATGGAGCGAGGCCTGTGCTACTGTCATCTTGTCAATGCCGTCATTAAGCACCTTGAGCAGGATGCTTTTCTGAGCCTTCGCCTTTTCCTCGTTATAATTTTCGAACAACTGCAAATATGCTGTGAGCAGTTGGGAGGCCACGCTAGACCACTCGAATACCGACTGTGTCGCCTTGAAGTATTCATCGCGGCTATTCAGCAGCAAGGTCTTGACTTGGGCGACAATTTCCCCGGCCGCGTTCGAATAGTCCTTCTCGTATTTCGTCAGATTGTCTACGGTTTCCTCGAAAGTCTTCCACGGAATCAATTGGTCGAGAATCTTGTTATACAGATCAAGCGCCTTGTCGCCTGCCTCAAGTCCATCCTTTACTATTTCCACTACGGCTTGTGCTTCGGCTACCACTTTCGACCCCTTGGCTTGTTCTTGAAGGAAGACTGTTGCCTGTCGGCTTGATATCGAGCCCGGGGAAACCTTGAAAGTCCCCCTTTGCCCAAATACACTTTGAAAGCCGCATCATTTCCGAGATGTAATGCACGAATGCAGCATCTTTTTAAGGATGGTCTGAAGTAGTCATGTATTTCTGGCTGACTTCAGCCCCCCGCCGACTTTGAAAGCGGAGAATCGATCAAAAACGATCAGATCACCCGCTCGTTTCTGCGTTTTTTAGCTGCCGCGAGCACGTCGCAGCAACCGTTTCCCGCATTACAGGCGCACCTCTCCTGCATTCGCCAGTAAATATCGGCGCGCCATCCACAGATTCGACAAGGCGAACAGCGTCACCAACTGTGACGTGTTTTTGGCCAATCCCCGGAAGCGCACCTTGGTGTAGCCAAACTGGCGCTTGATCACGCGGAACGGATGTTCGACCTTGGCTCGTACCTGGGCCTTGGCCTTCTCGATCTTGCGGATCGCTTTGTATAAGGCGCTACGCTTGCCATGCTTCTTGTAGGTACTGCGCCGGGCCGCGACCTGCCAGATGACCTGCCGACCTTCATGCTCGGGGCGCTTCTCTACGCCGGTATAGCCCGCATCGGCACTCACTACGTTTTCCTCGCCATGCAGCAGTTGGTCGACTTGGGTGACATCTGCCACGTTGGCTGCCGTGACCACCACGCTGTGCACCAGACCCGACTCAGCGTCGGCACCAATGTGAGCTTTTGCGCCGAAGTAGTACTGGTTGCCCTTCTTCGTCGAGTGCATTTCCGGGTCGCGCTTGCCGTCCTTGTTCTTCGTCGAGCTCGGCGCATGGATCAGGGTGGCGTCGACAATGGTGCCCTGGCGCAGCGACAGTCCGCGCTCGCCCAGATAGCCGTTGATCACCTCCAGTATTCCCCCGGCCAGTTCGTGCTTCTCCAGCAGGCGACGGAAGTTGAGGAGGGTCGTTTCGTCCGGGATGCGCTCCAGGCTCAGGCCGGCGAACTGGCGCAGGAGAGTGGTTTCGTACAGCGCTTCCTCCATCGCCGGATCGCTGTAGCCGAACCAGTTCTGCATCAGGTGCACGCGCAGCATGGCTGCCAGCGGGTAGGCGGGCCGACCGCCTTCGCCCTTGGGATAGTAGGGCTCGATCAGGGCGATCAGCCCCTGCCACGGCACCACCTGGTCCATCTCGAGCAGGAAGCGCTCGCGGCGGGTCTGCTTGCGCTTGCCGGCATACTCGGCATCGGCGAAGGACAGTTGCTTCATCGGGAAACTCGGACAAGGGAGCGGGTGTATTTCACCAGAATCGGGAAGTCTTTTTCAGGATTTCCTTAATGGCTGGCATCACGGTGCCATTAATCAATGCCACCAGATCAAGCCGGATATTATTGAAAATGCCAGGCCCGCCATACCCTGCTAATCAGCAGGGTGATATCGAATGCCGTCACGCCCTCCGCGCAGTTATCAAGTAGGCATGAGGGAGAACGTAGAATTCGCCATCATCATGAGCAAAGTGCCGGTTTTCCCTCATATGGGTGAATGTCTAGTTGCTGAGGACAATTTGAAGTGGGCCTGACTTTTGATCCTGTTCTGCTCGCCAAGGGCGGAGGTGCAGGTTTGTGTGTCAATACAAGTTTGTTTTCCACCCTGAAGAGCATGTGACGAGGTGTTTTCCCTTATTACGGGCGTACCACCAGCAGAGGTTCTCGCACTTCCCCAGGTTCGACAGGACAAGCAGCGTCACCAACTGTGCGGTAGCCCTACAGGCAGCCAACCGCCCCAATCACCCGCCGCACCGCCTCGTCCTCATCCGCCCCCGTCACATCCACCTGCAGATCGCAGCGCGCCCTGAGCTCAGTCATGACCACGCCGCGGAACACCGGGTCCAGGCTCTGGATGTCGGCGACGCTCATTTCCCCGCGGGTGCCCAGGCGGCGGATGCGTTCGTCCTCGTCCAGGGTGAGCAGCACCGAGACGTCCGGGCGCGGCAGGGCCGGGAGCAGGGCGTCGAAGTCGGCTTCGACGCCGCGGGCCTTTGCGTAGGCGAGGGTGGAGGCCAGGAAGCGGTCCATCACCACGGTCTGGCCGGCGTCCGCCGCGGCCCGCGCCCTGGCGCCCTCGGCGGCGGCGATGGCGAGGTAGAACAGGGCGTGGGCGATCCCGGTGTCGCCCAGCATGGCGTGGATCTGCTCGCGCAGCGGCTTCACCGCCGGTCCGGGCATGCTCATGGCGATTCCGCCGAGTGCGGCGGCCAGGTTGCGGACCAGGGTCGTCTTGCCTACGCCGTCCAGGGATTCGATGACGATGAACCGGGCCATGATGGAGTTCCTGTCGGAGGGCCTGTCATCAGCATAAGCGGTCGGGCACGAACGGGGCCGGCGTTCGTTCGTTGTCTAGGTGCGCTCCCGCATCCTCCAGGCGGCCTGACGCCGGTCAAGGGCGGCCGCGATTCCGGGTGTCAGGATGTAACCGAGACCTGCATCCAGGGTCTCGCCGGTACTGCAGCGTCCGGGCCGGGCAGCGCGTCTGGCCGTGCTCCGACGGATAGTCCGCGCACTTGCCGTGGTATCCCAACAGTTGTGAATCCAGGAGTTTCCATGTTTCCCGAGTACCGCGATCTGATCTCCCGCCTGAAGACCGAAGATGCGCATTTCGCACGCCTGTTCAACGCGCACAACGAGCTGGACCAGCGCATCAAGAACATGGAGGCGCACATCGAGCCGGGCACGCCGGTGGAAATCGAAAACCTGAAGAAGGAGAAGCTGGGCCTGAAGGATCAGCTGTATGGGATCCTCAAGGGCGCAGCAACGGTATAACGCCCCCGTCAGCTCCCCGCCGTTCGGTGGGGAGCGATTTCGTCCCGCCTCCCGGGGCAGACCCGTTCGATTCCCACTGGTGCCGCCAGAAAAAACGCCGACCGGCAGAACGCCCGGTTGATGCAAGCAGTGCTGGTCGCTTCGAGAGAATCGGTGCCGTTATCGCGTGTGGTACCCGTCCCGGAGCTGGCGACCTCGACCGGTCGCGACAGGGCTAGGCGGCGGCAACGCAAGGGCGTTGCAGGAAGTGTCGTTCGGCTATCGAACACTAAGGCGATTATCGGCTTGTTCTACCGTTCGGGACGGTCGTAGCTTTGGGTGCGCTCTATCCCGACAACAACAAGAGAGATTCCCATGAGCACCCCCCTTGCGCTTCCAGGCGAGGCCGCCGGGCCCGGCCGCGCCCCGGAAATCCTCGACGTACAAACCTTCATCGATTCCCGGCCGCTGAGTCTCTATCAGTGGCGCGTCGTCCTGCTGTGCTTTTTGATCGTCTTCCTCGATGGCCTGGATACCGCCGCCATGGGCTTCATCGCCCCGGCGCTGGTCCAGGACTGGGGCATCGACCGTGCCAGCCTCGGCCCGGTGATGAGCGCCGCGCTGATCGGCATGGTGTTCGGCGCACTCTGCTCCGGTCCGCTGGCCGACCGCTTCGGCCGCAAGGGCGTGCTGATCGGCTCGGCGCTGCTGTTCAGCCTGGCCTCGGCCTACAGCAACAATGTCGGCGAGCTGGTGGTGCTGCGCTTTCTCACCGGCCTGGGCCTCGGCGCGGCCATGCCCAACGCCACCACGCTGCTGTCGGAATACACCCCGGTGCGTCACAAGTCGCTGCTGGTGACCAGCATGTTCTGCGGCTTCAACCTGGGCATGGCCGGTGGCGGCTTCGTCTCCGCCTGGATGATCCCGGCCTACGGCTGGCACAGCCTGCTGGTGGTCGGCGGCGTGCTGCCGCTGGTCCTGGCGCTGGCGCTGCTGTTCTGGCTGCCGGAGTCGGCCCGCTACCTGGTGGCGCGCGGCGGTGACGTCGAGCGCGTCCGCCGGGTGCTGCGGCCGATCGGCGAGGAGGCGGCACTGGCCAGAGGCTTCAGCATCCCCGAGCAGCGCACGGAAAAGGCCGGCAGCGTCTTCGCGGTGATCTTCGGCGGCAGCTTCCGCGCCGGCACCCTGCTGCTCTGGCTCACCTATTTCATGGGGCTGGTGATCGTCTACCTGCTGACCAGCTGGCTGCCGACGCTGCTGCGCGACAGCGGCGCGAGCATGGAGCGGGCCGCCTTCGTCGGCGCGCTGTTCCAGTTCGGCGGCGTGCTCAGCGCGGTGGCGGTCGGCTGGGCGATGGACCGCATGAACCCGCACAAGGTGATCGGCCTGTTCTACCTGATGGCCGGGCTGTTCACTTGGGCGGTCGGCCAGAGCCTGGACCAGGCCGCCCTGCTGGCGACCCTGATACTGCTCGCCGGGATGAGCGTCAACGGTGCGCAGTCGGCCATGCCCTCCCTGGCCGCGCGCTTCTACCCGACCCAGGGCCGCGCCACCGGCGTGTCCTGGATGCTCGGCATCGGCCGCTTCGGCGCCATCCTCGGCGCCTGGATCGGCGCGACCCTGCTCGGTCTCGGCTGGACCTTCGAGGAGGTGCTCAGCGCCCTGCTGCTGCCGGCCGGCATCGCCAGCGCAGCGATTCTGGTCAAGGGGCTGGTCAGCCACGCCGACGCCACCTGAGTCCTGCCTGCGACGCTTCGAGGGCTCGCCGCGATGCCATCCGGCGGGCCCTTTTCATCAGCGCTCGAAAGAGGCTGGCGCAGCCTGCCGCAGACAAGTCCCGCGCAGCATGCCAGACGGTGCCCGTTCAGCTGTCGGGGAAATAACACCGCATCCTTGAAGTGGGCTCCTAACTTCATCCGGTTCCTCCATGCCGAACAGCGCAGGCTGTACGGGAGGGTTTCGGAATAAGCCTGGGCATTCTTCTGGATTTGTGACGCATATCACCTTTTTGCTGGTGGCGATAACAGTCGATCCCAAACTTCAAGTGTCTTAGAGAGGCGCGGCGAACCGTTCGGAGTTGCAGCCCATAATTTGTCAGGGGCGGAATGACCCTTGTCTTTCAATATATTCAATGCTCTAGAAAATGATTGGCGCCATGAAGCGGCATAGTTCTAGGTTTGCGTCTAATAAAGGTCTTATGCAGAATTTTTATGTATTTAAAAATACAGCGCCATGTCGGTGTCGGATGGAAATTCCTGAAGGGGCATTGCTTTGCGTTAGATTATTTGGTTGAGTCTGCTGCGAAAAAATCTATAAGGACAAGAAATAGGCTGGTCGCTATTTCTGCTTGATCATCTGCAAGGACAGGCTCAATGGGTCTCTCGAATCAGGAAGTCAACAGATACAGCCGGCATCTGCTATTGCCGGAAGTGGGTCTGGAAGGGCAATTAAAACTAAAGAGTGCGAAGGTTCTCTGCGTCGGCACGGGAGGCTTGGGCTCTCCGCTGGCCCTGTATCTGGCTGCCGCAGGCGTTGGGCATCTGGGGCTCGTCGACAGCGATGTCGTCGATTACAGCAATCTGCAGCGGCAGGTCATTCACCATACTTCCGATGTCGGCAAGCCGAAAATAACTTCAGCCGCCGAAAAGCTCCGGAACCTCAATCCGCATATCGAAATCATCGAGCATGAAACCATGCTCACCGCGGAGAATGCGTTCGATATCTGCTCCCGGTACGACATCATTGCCGACGGCACCGACAATTTCTCCACGCGCTACCTGACCAATGATGTGTGCGTGCTGCTGGGCAAACCCAATGTCCATGCGAGCATCTTCAGGTTCGAGGGGCAGGCTTCGGTTTTCCATGCCAAGGAGGGGCCCTGCTATCGATGCCTGTATCCCGAGCCACCACCGCCCGGAGAAATACCGAGCTGTGCCGAAGGAGGGGTGCTGGGCGTGCTGCCGGGCCTGCTGGGCGTCGTTCAGGCGACCGAGGTCATCAAGCAGATCCTGGGTATCGGTGATCCCCTCGTCGGGCGGCTGCTGATGTTCGATGCCCTGGGCATGCGGGCCAGCGAGCTGCAGATCGAGAAGGATCCCAACTGCCCCATCTGCGGTACTTCGCCCAGTATCACGGCGCTTCAGGATTATCAGGCTTTCTGCAATTCGGCCGCTGCAAGCGGCGAGTCCCTCGCGGAGATCGCTGCCATCGAGGCGGCCGCCCGGTCCAGGAAGACCGGAGAGGTGCTCCTGCTGGATGTGCGGGAGCCGCACGAGTGGGACATCTGCCGGATCGAGGGGGCCGTGCATGTGCCCTTGAACGAGCTCCCTGCGCGCTGTGGGGAGTTGGACCCCTCGAAGGAAATCATCGTCTATTGCCTGATGGGTGCGCGTGGCCGCAAGGCCCTGGAAATCCTCAGGGGGCAGGGCTTCCACAAGGCCTGGAACATGCGCGGCGGCCTGCGGGCCTGGGCCGCGGAAGTCGACGGGGCCATGCCCCTTTATTGATGAGTCATGTCTCGAGCTTCCCTTTCGGCGTCGCCGATGGGGACGGCTCATTGTTGGGTTGGTGAGCGATTGAAGGAATCTCATGCAGACTAAGGTGCTTAGCGAGTTCGATAGGGAGCGTTACTCCAGGCAGTTGCGGATCGAGGGCTTCGGCGAGGCGGGGCAGTTGCGCCTCAAAGGCTCCACTGTTCTGGTTTCCCGCGTGGGCGGCGTGGGCGGCACCGCGGCGATGAATCTGGTGCGTGCCGGCGTGGGCCGCCTGATCCTGGCGCATGGTGGCGAGGTGGTTCCGGACTACCTCAACCGCTGGCAACTGATCACCCCCGCCGACCTGGGCAGGCCGTGCGCGGAGGCGTGGGCGGAGAAGCTCAGGCAGATCGACCCGGAAGTCGAGATCGTCACGGTGAACGAGTACATCAACGAGAAAAACGTCGCCGGCCTCGTCGCCCAGGCCGATGTGGTGGTGGATGGCGCGCCCATGTTCGAGGAGCGCTACCTGATGAACGACGAGGCCATGAAGCAGGGGAAACCCGTGTGCATGGGCGCGATGTTCAGTATGGAGGGCTATGCGAGCACCTTCATTCCCGGCGAGACCGCCTGCCTGAGATGCGTGTTTCCGGAAAAGCCCGAGTACTGGACGGACATGAAGGTTTTCCCGGCCATCGGGCCCGGTCCCGTGATGGTCGGGACGACCATCGCCATGGAGGCGATCAAGGTGCTGACCGGCTTCGGGCAACCGCTCAAGAACGTGCTCTGGTTCTTCGACCTCGAGTCGAATACGACCAGATATCTCGAGATCGAGCGTGTGAAGGATTGTCCTGCCTGCGGGGCGGGCCAGAACCACTGATTCCAGGAGAAAAACAATGCCTACCCTTTTCGTGCCCGCGCCCTTCAGAAAGTTCGTCAGGGATCTGTCCAAACTGGAGGTCGGGGCAGGCTCCGTCAATGCGCTGCTGACGGAAGTCGATGCGCAATACCCGGGATTCAGCGCCCAGCTTCATGGCCAGGACGGCAGCCTGAAGAAATACATCCGGATTTTCGTCAATGGAAAGGACATCAAGGGGCTCGGTGGAATGGAGACGGCTCTCGATGCCCGTGACGAGGTCTTCATCGTCTCGGCAATGGCTGGTGGCTAGTACCTGCCCCGGGAGTCCTCGGCCGATTCCGGAACCTGCCGGGATCGGCAATGATGGTGGTTATTCGTTGAAGCGTTGAATGTGCACTCGATGTGCAGGAGGCTATTGTGGGTTCCATGGAAAGATCGTTGAAGCTCTTGTCGGTACTGGGTATCGCGGCATGTCTTGCGGGCAATGCGTTCGCATCGTCGGCCTCGCCCGAGCGCCAGGCGGATGTCGCCCAGCGCGGTGCCCAGGTGATGCCCTTCGCCTTGAGTCAAACCACTCACATCTTCGAAAGAACAGCCGACGGCGGCATCCAGAAAGTCGTCCTGAAGGACGGTGCGGATTCCGCTCAGTTGGCGCTGATCCGCCAGCATCTGAAGGAGATCGGCGATCAGTTCGCGAATCGGGACTTTTCCGGGCCGGAAACCATCCACGGCCGCGACATGCCGGGCCTCGAGGCGCTCAGGAATGCCGAGCCGGGGGAGATGTCGGTGAGATACACCGATATCCAGGGCGGTGCGCAGCTTCAGTTCGCCGCCGCCCGGCCCGAGCTGGTCCATGCGATCCATAGCTGGATAGGCGCCCAGCTGAGCGACCACGGGAAGGATGCCGTGGAGGGGCATTCCGCCCATCACCACTCGATGCACTGACCGCCTTCCTCCACCGAAAGCCGAAGCGGGGCGAGTGCGTCCCCGCTGCCGGCGCCTCGGCATGCAGGCGGGAGACGCGGCGGCTCGGGCTCTTCGAGGAAGGATCGGGCCGTTTCTCCGTCGAAGGGGAGGGGCCTGGCTGACGGCAGCGGAGGGCAGGTCAGGCATTCTGTATCGCAGATGTGCCGGGCGTGGCCTGATGGGGGCGGAGCGGTGGCTCCGCCCGCGGGGCTCAGTCGAGAACCAGGATGCCGTCCATTTCCACCTGCGCGCCGCGCGGCAGGGAAGCGACGCCGATGGCGGCACGGGCCGGGTAGGGCTGCGCGAAGTAGCGGCCCATGACCTCGTTGACCTTGGCGAAGTGGGCCAGGTCGGTGAGGAAGATGTTCAGCTTGACGAGATCGGCGAACGAGCCGCCGGCCGCCTCGACGACCGCCTTGAGGTTCTCGAACACCTGCACGGTCTGGGCTTCGAAGTCGCCTTCGACCAGTTCCATGGTTTTGGGGTCGAGGGGGATCTGTCCGGACAGGTAGACGGTGCTGCCGGCCTTGATCGCCTGGGAATAGGTGCCGATGGCGGCAGGCGCCTTGTCGGTGTTGATCACGATCTTGCTCATGGGGAGCTCCTTTGGGGGATGTTCTGAGCGGGACGTGCGGGCCGGAGTTCGCGCTCAGGCGCGCACGCGGGTAATGCGGATGACGCCCTTGAGGGCGCGCAGCTTCTTGATCACCCGGGCCAGGTGGATGCGGTCCTTCACGCTGACCACCAACTGGACCACGCTGGTACGGCCGTCGCGTTCGTCCATGCCGATCTTCTCGATGTTGCCGTCCGCGGCGTTGACGCTGCCGGCGAGCAGAGCGATCAGGCCGCGCTGGTGTTCCAGCTCGACGCGCAGCTCGACGTTGAATTCACCGCTGACGTCCTTGGACCAGGTCAGCGGGATGCATTTTTCCGGGTTGTGGCGGATCTCGCCGATATTGCGGCAGTTTTCCAGGTGCACGACCATGCCCTTGCCCGCCGACAGATGGCCGACGATGGGGTCGCCGGGGATCGGCGAGCAGCAGCGCGCGTAGCTCAGCACCAGGCCCTCGGTGCCGCGGATCGCCAGCGGGCCTTCGGCGCAGGGCAACTCCTCGCCTTCACTGGCCAGCAGGCGGCGGGCCACCACGTAGGCCATGCGGTTGCCGAGACCGATATCCTCCAGCAGGTCCTCGAAGACTTCCATGCGGTATTCGTCGAGCACCTGGCGGATGTGCTCCTCGGGGATCTGCTCCAGACTGGCGTCGAAGCCGGCGAGTACCTTGTTGAGCAGGCGCTCGCCGAGGCTGATGGATTCCGAGCGGCGTTGCTGCTTGAGAGCATGGCGGATATGGGTGCGCGCCTTGGCAGTGACCACGAAGTTCAGCCATGCCGGGTTCGGCCGCGCGCCCGGGGCGGTGACGATCTCCACCGTGGAGCCGCTTTCCAGGGGCTGGGAGAGCGGCGCCAGGCGGCGGTTGATGCGGCAGGCGATGCAGCTGTTGCCGACGTCGGTGTGCACCGCGTAGGCGAAGTCGACCGCGGTGGAGCCCTTCTGCAGCTCCATGATGCGGCCCTTGGGCGTGAACACGTAGACCTCGTCGGGGAACAGGTCGATCTTCACGCTCTCGATGAATTCCAGCGAGTTGCCGGCGCTCTGCTGCAGCTCGAGCACGCCCTTCACCCATTGCCGGGCGCGCGCGTGATTGCCCCTGATCGGGTCCTCGTCCCCGGACTTGTACAGCCAGTGGGCGGCGATGCCGTTGTTGGCCAGCTCCTCCATCTCGCGGGTGCGGATCTGGATCTCGATGGGCACGCCGTGCATGCCGAACAGGGTGGTGTGCAGCGACTGATAGCCGTTGGCCTTGGGGATTGCGATGTAATCCTTGAAGCGGCCGGGCAGCGGCTTGTAGAGGTTGTGCACGGCGCCGAGCACGCGGTAGCAGGTGTCGACCTTGTCGACCACGATGCGGAAGGCGTAGACATCCATGATCTCGTTGAACGCCTTGCGCTTGCCGCGCATCTTCTTGTAGATGCTGTAGAGGTGCTTCTCGCGGCCCTTGACGTCGCCGTCGAGGCCCTCGCGCTCGAGGCAGGCGACCAGCGATCGTTCGATCTTGGTGACGATTTCCTTGCGGTTGCCGCGGGCGCGGCGCACCGCCTGGCGGATGCGCGCCGAGCGCATCGGGTGCATGGCCTTGAAGCCCAGGTCCTCGAACTCTACGCGCATGTTGTGCATGCCCAGGCGATTGGCGATGGGCGCGTAGATTTCCAGGGTCTCCTTGGCGATGCGCCGGCTCTTCTCGTAGGGCATGGCGTCGAGGGTGCGCATGTTGTGCAGGCGGTCGGCCAGCTTGACGAGGATCACGCGGATGTCGCGGGCCATGGCCATGGCCATCTTCTGGAAGTTCTCGGCCTGCGCCTCGGCCTTGTTCTCGAACTTCATCTGGGTCAGCTTGCTGACCCCGTCGACCAGCTCGGCGACGGTTTCGCCGAATTGCTCGACCAAGGCTTCCTTGGGAATGCCGGTGTCCTCGATCACGTCATGGAGCATCGCGGCCATCAGGCTCTGATGGTCCATGTGCATGTCGGCGAGGATGTTGGCGACGGCGAGGGGATGGGTGACGTAGGGTTCGCCGCTGCGCCTGCGCTGGCCGTCGTGGGCCTGCTCGGCGTAATAATAGGCCCGGCGGACCAGGTTGACCTGGTCCGGGGCGAGGTAGGTCAGGAGCCGATCGGCAAGGGTTTCTATGCTGGCCAAGGGCGTCCCCCCTGGCGAGCGGATACTGCTCCCGTGCTGCGACCGCTGTCGGACATCGCGTTACAGGGCCTCGTTGGTGTCTTCCTCGAAGGCGGCGAACAGCGGCTCCTCGGCGACGATCTCGTCCTGGGCGATGACGTTATAGTCGACCAGGCTCGCGGCGATCTCGCGCAGGGCGACCACGGTGGGCTTGTCGTTCTCCCAGGGTACTCGCGGCTCCTTGCCGCCGGTGGCCAGCTGGCGCGCGCGCTTGCTGGCGAGCATGACCAGCTCGAAGCGGTTATCGACGTTGTCCAGGCAGTCTTCAACGGTAACGCGGGCCATGGTGTTCCTCGTGACGAATGAGTGTGGCGGTACCCAAATGGGCAAGCGGACTGGATAGTCTAGGAAAACGCCACTTCGAAGGGAAGGGCCAAATGGCCCTGTGGTCGTCGGCATGGCCGTGGCGGACCGGCCACCGCTGTCGGTTTTGTAGCAAAGCCGACAGCGGCAGGGGCGGAGGGTCCGGCGCTGCACCGGGCGCGCCGGTTTCCTTGGGGACTGCGTGATTTCCTTGCATATATAGCGAAATCCGGCGGCTATCAAGGGTTGCAGCTGGCAGCGCCATGTCCTGTGTAAGCTGTCACCCGAGCTTTTGGTGGATGGCGTGCTTCTTGCTGAAAGTGCGTGCGTTATTTATTCACATGCATATCGGTGAGTGCACGACATGAAAGCAGTTGAATCCATGCAGACTCCTTTGCGCAGCGGCCAGGGCTTCCTCGCCGGCACGCTGATCGGCAGCCTGGGCGGCTTGATCGGTCTGGGCGGGGCGGAGTTTCGCCTGCCGGTGCTGGTCGGGCTGTTCCGCCTGGAAACCCTGGAAGCGGTCATCTTCAACAAGGCGATGAGTCTGGTGGTGGTCGCTGCGGCCCTGCTGTCTCGCAGCGGTGGCATTCCGCTGGAACAGCTGGCGGAGCATCTGGGGATCGCCCTGAACCTGCTGGCCGGTAGCCTGGTCGGCGCCTGGTGGGCGGCCGGGCACGCCCTGCGCCTGTCGCGCCAGTGGCTCGACCGTGTCGTCATGGTCATGCTGGTGGGGCTGGCTCTGGTGATGCTGAGCGAGGCTGCCTTCGGCCTGCACGACGGCAGCGCGCCGCTGTTCGCCTCGGCGTCGCTGCAACTGCTCGCCGGCCTGCTGGCCGGGCTCGGCATCGGCGTGGTGGCGGCCCTGCTGGGGGTGGCCGGCGGCGAACTGCTGATCCCGACCATCGTGCTGCTCTATGGCGTGGACATCAAGCTGGCCGGCAGTCTGTCGCTGATGGTCAGTCTGCCGACCATGGTCGTCGGCTTTGCCCGCTACAGCCGCTCCGGCGCCTTCGCCATCCTCGGCCGGGAGCGCCCGCTGTTCGGCTGGATGGCGGCAGGCTCGATCCTCGGCGCCGCCCTGGGCGGCCTGCTGCTCGGCGTGGTGCCGACGCGGCTGCTGATGGTCCTGCTCGGGGTGATCCTGCTGGTGTCCGCGCTGAAGACCTTCCTGCACCGGCACTGAGTCGCCCGGCGGCCAAGGCCGCGCAGGCGCGCGGCTTCAGGCCAGCAGTTCGGCGAGCAGGCTGCCGTGTCGGCGTTGCTGGGTCTCCTGCAGCAGCTGGCGGGCGCGGAAGATCGACTTCAGGTCCTCGAGGGCGTGGGCGAAGTTGTCGTTGATGACCAGGTAGTCGTATTCCACGTAGTGGCTCATCTCGCTGACCGCCTCGCGCATGCGTCGCTCGATGATCTCGTCGCTGTCCTGGCCGCGGTTGGTCAGCCGGTGGCGCAGGGCTTCCTGGCTCGGTGGCAGGATGAAGATGGATTGCGCCTGGGGCAGCAGCTTGCGGACCTGCTGGGCGCCCTGCCAGTCGATCTCCAGGATCAGGTCGTAGCCCTCGGCCAGGGTCTGTTCCAGCCACAGCTGCGAGGTGCCGTAGAGATTGCCGAAGACTTCCGCGTGTTCGAGGAATTCGCCCCGCTCGAGCATGCCGAGGAAGGTCGGACGGTCGACGAAGTGGTAGTTCACCCCTTCGACCTCGCCCGGGCGCATGTTGCGGGTGGTGTGGGAAACCGATACCCGGACCTGCGGAAGGGCGTCGATCAGGGCCTTGACCAGGCTGGTCTTGCCGGCGCCGGAAGGTGCGGAAATGATGTAGAGGGTGCCGGTGGCGGACATGGGCGTTTCCTGAGCGCGGTTTCTCGTGGGGAAGGGGGCTTCACTCGATGTTCTGCACCTGCTCGCGCATCTGCTCGATCAGTACCTTGAGGTTGACCGCGGTCTGCGTGGAGCGGGGGTCGAAGGCCTTGGAGCCAAGAGTGTTGGCTTCGCGGTTGAGTTCCTGCATCAGGAAGTCCAGCCGGCGGCCGACCGTGCCACCGTCCTTGAGTACGCGGCGGACTTCGGCGATGTGGGTGCAGAGACGATCCAGCTCCTCGGCCGCGTCGCTCTTCTGGGCGAGCAGCACCAGCTCCTGTTCGAGACGCTGCGGATCCAGTTCCAGCTGCGCGTCGCGGAAGCGATCGAGGATCTTCTGGCGTTGGTTGGCGAGCATCTGCGGCACCAGCTGGCGCAGGCTCTCGACCTCCTTGAGCATGGCGTCCAGGCGCTCCTCGAGCAGTCGGGCCAGCTCTGCACCTTCGCGGCCGCGGCCGGCCTTGAGCTGGGCCAGGGCCTCGTCGAACAGGCTCAGGGCTTCCGCGCCGAGGGTCTGGTGATCGGTTGCGTTGGCGACCAGCACGCCGGGCCAGGCCAGCACGTCGAGGGGGTTGATCGGCGCCGGCTGGCGGATCAGGGCGGCGATGCCTTCGGCGGCGGCCACCAACTGGTTGGCATGCTCGCGGTCGATCTGCAGCGGCTGTCCGGCGCTGCCCTCGTCGAAGCGCAGGGTGCATTCGACCTTGCCACGGGACAGCGCCTGACGCAGGGCGTCGCGCAGGGCGCCTTCGAGGTCGAGGAAGGCCTCCGGCAGACGCAGGTGCGGTTCGAGATAGCGATGATTGACCGAGCGCAGCTCCCAGCTCAGGGTGCCGTGGGCGCCGGCCCGCTCGGCGCGGGCGAAGGCAGTCATGCTGTGCGCCATGGTGTCTACCTCTCGGATCGTCGTATTTAAAGGGAACGGATTGTAGCGCAGTGCGTCGCCGCGGCCCAATCGGCGTGTCCGACTGACGATGGGCGCCCTATAATGGCCGGCAAATTTTCCCGACCGTACAGGTAAGCCCAGATGAAACGTCCCAGTGGCCGTGCGCCCCACCAGTTGCGTCCGATTCGTATCACCCGCAACTACACCCGGCATGCCGAGGGCTCGGTGCTGGTGGAGTTCGGCGACACCCGGGTGATCTGCACGGTCAGTGCCGAGTCCGGCGTGCCGCGTTTCCTCAAGGGCCAGGGCAAGGGCTGGCTGACTGCCGAGTACGGCATGCTGCCGCGGGCCACCGGCGAGCGTACCGCGCGCGAGGCCAGTCGGGGCCGGCAGGGCGGGCGCACCCTGGAGATCCAGCGGCTGATCGGCCGTTCGCTGCGCGCTGCGCTGGACATGAGCAAGCTGGGCGAGAACACCCTGTACGTCGACTGCGACGTGATCCAGGCCGACGGCGGCACCCGCACCGCCTCCATCACCGGCGCCATGGTGGCGCTGGTCGATGCCCTGGCGGTGCTGAAGAGGCGCGGCGCGCTGAAGGGCGATCCCCTGAAGCAGATGGTCGCGGCGGTCTCCGTGGGCATCTACCAGGGCGAGCCAATCCTGGATCTGGACTATCCCGAGGACTCCGACGCCGAGACCGACCTCAACGTGGTGATGACCGATGCCGGCGGCTTCATCGAGGTGCAGGGTACCGCCGAGGGCGAACCCTTCCAGCCGGAGGAGCTGAACGCCATGCTGGCCCTGGCCACCCAGGGCATCCGCGAGCTGTTCGAGCTGCAGCGCGCCGTGCTGGCCGACTGATCTTCCGGGAGCCTCCATGCATTCGCCGCTGCTCGTCCCGCTGCCCGATCCCCAGGCCCGCCGCTGGGCGATGCTCTGCCACTACGCGGCGTTCTTCTGGTTCTTGGCGCCGCTGGTCGGCAACGTACTGGGGCCGCTGATCGTCTGGCAACTGCAGAAGGACCGCGACCCCTTCGTCGACTGGCACGGCAAGGAAGCGCTCAACTTCCAGATCACCTACAGCATCCTGATGATGCTCTGCGGCGCGCTGGCCTGGATCTTCATCGGTTTCCCGCTGATGCTGCTGGTCAATCTGACGACGCTGGTGCTGGTGGTCATCGCCGGCATCCGGGCGAATGCCGGCGAGGCCTGGCGTTATCCCTTCTGTCTGCGTCTGGTGAAGTGAACGGACCAGAAAAAAGCCGGCATGGCCGGCTTTTTTCTGAAGTGGCGTCGCTTACAGGCTCAGCAGCCAGTCGTAGTCGACGATCAGCGGGGCGTGCTGGGAGAAGCGCGGCTGCCGGGGCAGGCGGGCGTTGCGCACGAAGCGGCGCATGCCCGGGGTCAGCAGCTGATAGTCGAAGCGCCAGCCGAGATTGAGCATCTCCGCCTGTTCGCTGTCCGGCCACCAGCTGTAGAGGTCGCCCTCGCGGCTGGTTTCCCGCAGGGCATCCACGTAGCCCATGTGGCCGACGATCTGGTCCATCCAGGCGCGCTCCGGCGCCAGGAAGCCGGGCAGTTGCTGGCAGTCGCGCCAGTTCTTCACGTCCTGCTTCTGGTGTGCCACGTACAGCGAGCCACAGTAGATGTACTCGCGACGCTTGCGCCGCTGCTTGTCCAGATAATGGGCGAAGTCGTCCATGAACTTGAACTTCTGGTTCAGGTTTTCGTCGCCGCCCTGCCCGCTGGGCAACAGCAGGCTGGCGATGCTGACCTTGTCGAAGTCCGCCTGCAGGTAGCGCCCGTAGCGATCGGCCGTCTCGAAGCCGAGGCCGCCGATCACCGCCTTGGGCTGCAGCCGCGAATAGAGTGCGACTCCCCCCTGGCTGGGGATTTCCGCCTCGCTGGCATAAAGAAAGTAGCCGTCCAGCTGGTAGGTCGGATCGTCCAGTTCGAAGGCGGAGGCGCGGGTATCCTGCAGGCAGATCACGTCGGCATTCTGGGCTTGCAGCCAGCTGAGCAGGCCACGCTCGACGGCAGCCTGAATACCATTGACGTTTACACTGATGATCCGCATACATGGCCCCCAAAAAAACCAGCGTGTATGATACCCGACCTCGGAGCATATAGCTAAATCCGTGCCTATCGGGACTTCTCATGCAGGCCTATCAGCGCGAATTCATTCGTTTCGCCATCGAGCGCGGTGTGCTGCGCTTCGGCGAGTTCACCCTCAAGTCGGGGCGGACCAGTCCCTATTTCTTCAATGCCGGGTTGTTCAACAGCGGTCTGGCGCTGGCGCGGCTGGGGCGCTTCTATGCCGCGGCCCTGGTCGACAGCGGCATTCCCTTCGACGTGCTGTTCGGCCCGGCCTACAAGGGCATTCCGCTGGCCGCGGCGACCGCGGTGGCGCTGGCCGAACACCATGGCCGCGATCTTCCCTGGTGCTTCAACCGCAAGGAGGCCAAGGATCACGGCGAGGGCGGCACCCTGGTCGGTGCGCCCCTGGCCGGCCGGGTGCTGATCGTCGATGACGTGATCACCGCCGGCACGGCGATCCGCGAGGTGATGCAGATCATCCAGGGCCAGGGTGCCCAGGCGGCCGGCGTGCTGATCGCGCTGAACCGGCAGGAGCGCGGTCAGGGTGCGCTGTCGGCGATCCAGGAGGTCGAGCGCGACTTCGCCATGCCGGTGGTCAGCATCGCCTCCCTCTCCGACGTGCTGGAGTATCTGGCCGAAGATGCCGAACTCAAGCGCCATCTGCCGGCCGTGGAAGCCTACCGCGCGCAATACGGCATTTGACCAATAGCTGATAGCTGGGCGGCTTCGGGGCGCCGATAATCGCGCCAAATATTCGCTTTCTGGATTGGCATGCCTGTTCGGGGCCGTTGCAGGCCCGTCAGGCCAGTTCGGTTGGCTGATAGTCGGCGCCTGAGGCCCCCGGTACCGCGTTGCTCCCGCTTGCTGTCCCCCGGCGTGATTCGTCACGCCGATCCGCCTCACAGCTTCGACCATCCGAATTTGAATCGACCGATCCGTGGTCGCGCGATGCCGTGTGCGCCCGCGCGGGATGGGTCACTGCCTGAATAACAACAAAAAGATTAGTCGGGTCAAGTTGGCCGTGGCCGGCCTGTCCCGTCATCTAAATTTTCTGGATGGTTAAAAAATATGACTGATTACAATGAGATAAGTTATCGCGATCTACATAGGCCAAAGGAATGCTTCGCGTCGCGATCGGAATACCTGGATCACGAACTGAAGATCATGGCGCCGAAGCGCTGGCGAGTGAACCTGCCGTTCCGCGATTACCGCTTCGAGCTGGAGGACTGGGTTCCGGCGATGGCCGCGACCATCGGCAAGATCGTGATGGTCGCCGCCGTGGCCGGTGCCTTCGCCGCCCCCCTGGGCCTTGGCGATGCCTTCGTGATCGAGAACGTTCGCTATGAGATGCTGATCGTCGCGCTGCTGTTCGTGATCCTCTTCTCCGGCATCCTCAACCCGACGGCCAACCTGGCCGGTACCCATGGCCCCCTGATTCCCCTGATTCCGCTGATCATGGCCGCTGGCGGCCACCCGATGGCCTTCGGCATCATGGTCGGCGTGCTGGGCTTCATGCTGGGGATATTGAAGGGCGGCAGCCTGATGGCGCGTCTGACCAGCGACGGGGTCTGCGGCGGCCTGCTGCTGTATCTCGGCTTCATCGGCATCGTCGGCCAGATCAAGAAGCTGTTCGCCTGGGCCGAAGGTTTCGACATGGCGTACATCGCCTTCGTGGTGGTTTTCGCCACCATTGTGCTGTATGCCTATCTGGAGCACGTCAGGCTGCGCTGGCTGGCCATTCCCCTGGGTTGCGCTTTGGCGGCGGTAATCGCCTTTGCCCTGGGAGCGCCCTTCGAGTTCAAGACCGAGCCGGGCATTCCCAACCTGAATCCGGCCTACTGGTGGGGTGAGACCACCGGCTGGCAGATGGGCCTGCCGAACATGGAACATTTCCTGGCCGTCGCTCCCTTCGCCATCCTCGCCGTGGCCATGTGGTCCCCGGACTTCCTGGGCCACCGGGTCTTCCAGGAGCTGAACTACCCGAAAGGCTCCGACCGGGTGCTGATGAACATCGACGACACCATGTGCGTCGCTGCGGCGCGCCAGATTGTCGGCACCTCCCTGGGTGGTGGCAACCTGGCTTCCTCCTGGGGTACCTACATGGTACCGGCGGCCATCGCCAAGCGGCCGATCCCGGCCGGCGCCATCCTGACCGGTCTGCTCTGCATCGTGGCCGCGATCTGGGGCTACCCGATGGACCTGGCGGTCTGGCCGCCGGTGCTGAGCGTGGCGCTGCTGGTCGGCGTCTACCTGCCGTTGCTGGAAGCCGGCATGCAGATGACCCGCGAGGGCAAGACCTCCCAGTCTGCGGCCGTGGTGATCTTCTCCTCGGCGCTGGTGAACCCGGCCTTCGGCTGGTCGCTGACCATGCTGCTGGACAACCTGGGCCTGATCGGTGACAAGGAACGTGGACAGGCGATGGGCGCCGTGCACCGCTGGATCATCCCGTCCGTCGTGTTCCTGCTGCTGACCGGCATCCTGGCAGCCATCGGCCAGATCCCGGGCATTCCGGCACTGCTGTAAGGCGCCTGCACCGGCCGGGATGGCATCCGGCAAGAAAAAGGGGGAGCTTCGGCTCCCCCTTTTTCGTTCCGCGTCGTCGGCGCAGGCCGGCTCCGCGCGGAGCCGGGCCTTCGCTGTGTTCAGCCCTGGCGGTTGGTGATCAGGGTGCCGACGCCGGTGTCGGTGAAGATCTCCAGCAGCACTGCGTTGGGCACCCGGCCATCGATGATGTGCGCGCTGGTCACGCCGCCCTGGACCGCCTCGAGGGCGCAGCGGATCTTCGGCAGCATGCCGCCGTAGATGGTGCCGTCGGCGATCAGGGCGTCGACCTGCTCGGTGGACAGGCCGGTGAGCACCCGGCCTTCCTTGTCCATCAGGCCGGCGATGTTGGTCAGCAGCATCAGCTTCTCGGCCTTGAGCGCCTCGGCGACCTTGCCGGCGACCAGGTCGGCGTTGATGTTGTAGGAGGCGCCGTCGGCGCCGACGCCGATCGGCGCGATCACCGGAATGAAGTCGCCCTGCACCAGCATGTTCAGCAATCCGGTGTTGACCGACTCGACCTCGCCGACCTGGCCGATGTCGATGATTTCCGGCTGGGTCATTTCCGGAGTCTGGCGGGTGACCTTGAGCTTCTTCGCGCGGATCAGGCCGGCGTCCTTGCCGGTCAGGCCGATGGCGCTGCCGCCGTGGCGGTTGATCAGGTTGACGATGTCCTTGTTCACCTGGCCGCCGAGGACCATTTCCACCACATCCATGGTCTGCGCATCGGTGACGCGCATGCCGTCGACGAAGCGGCTCTCGATGGACAGGCGCTTGAGCAGGTCGCCAATCTGCGGGCCGCCGCCGTGCACCACCACCGGATTGATGCCGACCGCCTTCATCAGCACGATGTCGCGGGCGAAGCCGGTCTTCAGCTCGTCGCTCTCCATGGCGTTGCCGCCGTACTTGATCACCAGGGTCTTGCCGACGAAGCGGCGGATGTAGGGCAGTGCTTCGGAGAGAACCTTGGCGACTTGGGTGGCGGCATCACGGCTGAGGGTCATGCTGAACTCCGCTGAACAGAGACTGGAATGAATGCGTCCGACGCCTTGGCGTCGAAGGAGAATCGGTCGCCGTCCAAATGGCGAAAGGCCGACGCCCGCCTGGCGGCGAGAGTCGGCCTCGGCATGCCGGCCGGATTTAGAACGGCAGCTTCAGATCCGGGACGACATTATAGAGCTGCGCACGGAACACTTCCTGGATGCGTTGCAGCTCCTCGGCGCTTTCGGCCTCGAAGCGCAGCACCAGCACCGGCGTGGTGTTGGAGGCGCGGACCAGGCCCCAGCCCTTCGGATAGTCGACGCGCGCGCCATCGAGGGTGCTCACCTCGGCGTCTGCGCCCCATTGGGCGTCGCGCTGCAGCGCTTCGATGATGGTGAATTTGCTCTCTTCGGTGACCTTGACGTTGATCTCCGGGGTGGAGAGGTCGACCGGGAAGTCGGCGAACACCTGGTCGGCGCTGCGCGAATCCTTGGCGAGGATCTCCAGCAGGCGCGCGGCGCTGTAGATGCCGTCGTCGAAGCCGAACCAGCGCTCCTTGAAGAACACGTGCCCGCTCATCTCGCCGGCGAGCAGGGCGCCGCTTTCCTTCATCTTCTTCTTGATCAGCGAATGGCCGGTCTTCCACATCAGCGGACGGCCGCCGCTGGCCTTGATCAGCGGGGTCAGGCGGCGGGTGCACTTGACGTCGAAGATGATCTCGGCGCCCGGGTTGCGCGAGGCCACATCCTTGGCGAAGAGCATCAGCAGCTGATCGGGATAGATGATGGCGCCGCTGTTGGTCACCACGCCGACGCGGTCGCCGTCGCCGTCGAAGGCCAGGCCGAGGTCGGCCTTCTCGCTGGCGACCTTGGCGATCAGATCTTCCAGGTTCTCCGGCTTGCCCGGATCCGGGTGGTGGTTGGGGAAGTTGCCGTCGACCTCGCAGAACAGCGGGATCACTTCGCAGCCGAGCGCCTCGATCAGGCGCGGGGCGATCACCCCGGCGACGCCGTTGCCGCAGTCGACCACCACCTTCAGCTTGCGGGGCAGGCGGATATCGCCGCGGATCTGCTCGAAGTAGCGCTCCAGCACGTCGACCTGCTCGACGCGGCCTTCGCCGGCGGTCAGGTCGCCGGTCTCGATGCGCTCGCGCAGTACCTGGATCTGCTCGTTGGCCAGGGTATCGCCGGCGACGACGATCTTGAAGCCGTTGTAGTCCGGCGGGTTGTGGCTGCCGGTGAGCTGCACGCCGGACTTGCCGGCGAGGATGTTGGCCGCGTAGTAGAGCACCGGGGTCGGCACCATGCCGATGTCGCTGACGGTGCAGCCGCTGTCGCGCACGCCGCGGATCAGCTGCTCGACCAGTTCCGGGCCGGACAGACGGCCGTCGCGCCCGACCGAGACGTTCGGCTCGCCCTTGGCCAGGCTTTCCGAACCGATGGCGCGACCGATCCAGTAGGCGGCTTCCGGGGTCAGGCTGTCGCCGACCACGCCGCGGATGTCGTAGGCCCGGAAGATGCTGGCGGGCAGGGAGGGGGCTTTCTGGAAGCTGTTCATGCGGGGGTGGGGCTCCGATATTTCCGGACCGGCGGTCCGGGTTACTTCGAGGATGTCCATGTCGAGCATGTCGTTGAATACAGCGGCCTGCGACCGGCTCGGCGAGCAAGAGACCAGTCCGTTAGCGTGCGGTGCCGGCCCGCAGGTTGGATGGTCGGGATGGCGCGGAGTTCCGCTCACTGGCTGCCCGAATGACCGAATCCGCCAGCACCACGCTGGCTCTCGTCGAACGCCTCGACCAACTGGAGGTGCGCCTGCACCACCGGCACCAGCACCAGCTGGGCGATGCGCTCGCCGACCGCGATGCGGAAGGTGCTCTGGCCGCGGTTCCAGCAGGAAACCATGAGTTCGCCCTGGTAATCGGAGTCGATCAGGCCGACCAGGTTGCCGAGGACGATGCCGTGCTTGTGGCCGAGCCCCGAGCGCGGCAGGATCAGCGCGGCCAGGTTCGGATCGCCGATGTGGATGGCCAGTCCAGTGGGAATCAGGGTGGTCTGCCCCGGCTCCAGGGTCAGTTCCTCCTGAAGCATGGCGCGCAGGTCGAGGCCGGCGGAGCCGGCGGTGGCATAGGCCGGCAGCGGATAGTCGCTGCCTAGGCGGGGATCGAGAATCTTGGCTTGAAGGCTGTGCATGAGAGGGTCAGGTCTGGTCGAAGCGGTCGGCGATGAAAGCGATCAGTTGGCGGGCGATCTTGCCCTTGCTCGTCTGGTCGAAGCGGGTTTCCTGCTGGGCGCGGTCGATCACGCTGACTGCGTTTTCCTCGCTGTTGAAGCCGATGCCGGGGTTTGCCACGTCGTTGGCAATGATGAGATCGAGGTTCTTCGCCTTCAGCTTGCGCAGTGCGTACTCCAGCAGGTTTTCGGTCTCGGCGGCGAAGCCGACGCTGAACGGGCGGTCGGGGCGCTGCGCCAGGCTGGCGAGGATGTCCGGATTGCGCACCAGCTGCAGGATCAGGCCGTCGTCGCTGTCCGGGTCTTTCTTCAGTTTTTGCGAAGCGATGGCCTGGGGGCGATAGTCGGCCACCGCCGCGGCGGCGATGAGGAGGTCGCAGGGCATCGCCGCCTCGCAGGTGGCGAGCATGTCGCGGGCGCTGATCACGTCGATGCGCTCGACCCGGTCCGGCGTCGGCAGGTGCACCGGGCCGCTGACCAGGGTGACCCGGGCGCCGGCCTCGGCGGCGGCTTCGGCCAGGGCGAAGCCCATCTTGCCGGAGCTGTGGTTGGTGATGTAGCGCACCGGGTCGATGTCTTCCCGGGTCGGTCCGGCGGTGATCAGCACATGGCGGCCAGTCAGCCGGCCGCTTTCGAAGCAGTCGGCGGCCCGCTGGGCGAGTTCCGCGGGCTCCAGCATGCGTCCCGGGCCGACGTCACCGCAGGCCTGGCTGCCTTCGGCCGGGCCGAACAGGCGCATGCCGCGCCCGATCAGGGTCTGTGCGTTGGCCTGGGTCGCCGGGTCGCGCCACATGGCCTGGTTCATCGCCGGGGCCAGGGTCACCGGCGCGTCGGTGGCCAGCACCAGGGCGGTCAGCAGGTCGTCGGCCACGCCCTGGGCCAGGCGCGCCAGCAGGTCGGCGGTAGCCGGCGCGATCAGCACCAGATCGGCCCACCTGGCCAGCTCGATATGGCCCATCGCCGCCTCGGCGGCCGGATCGAGCAGATCCAGATGCACCGGATGGCCGGACAGGGCCTGGAGGGTCAGGGGGGTGATGAACTCGCGTCCGCCACGGGTCATCACCACATGGACTTCCGCACCCTGGTCGCGCAGGCGGCGGACCAGCTCCGCGCTCTTGTAGGCGGCGATGCCGCCGCCGACGCCCAGGACGATGCGTTTCCGATACAGCCGCTGCATAGGCCTGCCTTGCTTTGTCGTCATGATCGCGTGCCCCGGCTTCCGGGCAGTCGGACTGCCCGAGCGTGCTCCCCATCACGGCCGGGCACAAAATGCCGGCTAAGATAGCACAGCCCTGCACCGGGAACAGCGGGGCGGCTCGACAGGGAGGTGACATGAGCATTCGGGACTGGCCGGCGCCGGAGCGGCCGCGGGAAAAACTGCTGGAACAGGGGGCGCCGGCACTGAGCGATGCCGAGCTGCTGGCGATCTTTCTGCGCACCGGGGTCGCCGGGCAGAGTGCGGTGGACTTGGCCCGTCATCTGCTGAACGACTTCGGCAGCCTGCGTGCCCTGCTCGAGGCCGACCGCGCCTCGTTCAGCCGGCGCCTCGGCCTCGGCCCGGCCAAGTTCGCCCAGTTGCAGGCGGTGCTGGAAATGTCGCGCCGCCATCTGGCCGAGCGCCTGCGCCGCGATCCGGCGCTGGAGAGTCCGCAGGCGGTGCGCGACTACCTGAAGGCGCGTCTGCGCCACGAACCCCACGAGATCTTCGGCTGCCTGTTCCTCGACGCCAAGCACCGGGTGCTGGCCTTCGAGGCGCTGTTCCACGGCACCGTCGACGGCGCCAGCGTCTATCCGCGCCAGGTGGTCAAGCGCGCCCTGGCCCACAACGCCGCCGCGCTGATCCTCACCCACAACCACCCCTCCGGCGTCGCCGAGCCGAGCCAGGCGGACCGCAGCCTGACCCTGCGACTGAAGGAGGCGCTGGCGCTGGTCGACGTGCGGGTGCTCGATCATTTCATCGTTGGCGACGGCGAGCCGCTGTCCATGGCCGAGCACGGCTGGCTGTAGGCCGTCGCGTACTCAGCGGGACGGATGCGGCCCACCGAGACGCTCGAGATAGGCGCTGCCGCCCAGCTGGCGCATCTGCCGGGCGATCCAGTCGGCGCGGCGATTGACGTAGGCGCTCGGCGCGGATGCGCTCCACCGACGCGGATTGGGCAGGACGGCGGCGAGCAGACTGGCCTGGCGGGGCGACAGGGAGGAGGCGCCGATACCGAAATGATGGCGGGCGGCGGCCTCGGCGCCGAACACGCCGTCGCCCCATTCGGCCGTGTTCAGGTAGACCTCGAGAGTCCGCTGCTTGGACCAGCAGAGCTCGATCAGCGCGGTAAACCAGGCCTCGATGCCCTTGCGCAGCCAGCTGCGTCCGGACCAGAGGAACAGGTTCTTCGCCACCTGCTGGCTGAGGGTGCTGGCCCCACGCAGCGTACCCCCCAGCTCGTTGTGCTTCAGGGCGGTGCGGATCGCCGCGAGGTCGAAGCCCCAGTGTTCGGCGAAATGCTGGTCCTCGGCGGCGATCACCGCCATTTTCAGGTCGTTCGGCAATTGCGCCCAGGGGCGCCATTCCCGTTGCAGCTCGATGGGCTGGCCGTCCAGCCAGGATTCCATCTTGCGCTCCACCATCAGCGCGCTGCCCAGTGGCGGCACCCAGCGCAGGCTCAGCACTATCAGGATGGAGCCGGCGGCGAGCCAGAGTGGCAATTGCAGCAAGCGGCGGAGCAGAGAGCGGGGCATGGTCGACTTGGCCGAGGCGGTCGGGCGGGCCATTATAGCGGCCCCGCCTTTTCTGTCCGGAGTTCCTTCATGGCGCGTGTCTTTCTCGTGCTGGCGGCCCTGTTCGGCTTTGCCGGCGTGGCCCTCGGCGCTTTCGGTGCCCATGGTCTGCGCGGTCTGCTGACCCCGGAATACCTCGAGGTGTTCCAGACCGGCGTGCACTACCAGCAGTTCCATGCCCTGGCGCTACTCGGCACCGGCCTGCTCGCCCTGCACCGCCCGGGACGCCTGCTGGCGGCGGCCGGCATCCTCTTCGGCCTGGGTATCCTGATGTTCTCCGGCAGCCTTTACCTGCTCACCCTGGGCGGCTACAAGCTCGGGCTGGTCACGCCATTCGGCGGTCTGGTCTTCCTCCTCGGCTGGCTGTGCCTGGGGGTGGCCGGCTGGCGCCTGGGCACGTCGGCTTGAACGACGGGTAGCCCCCTGCCGCTGCCTTGGTGATCGCCGCGGATCGGGGCTAGAATGCCGAACCTTCCAGACGCAGTGAATCCGTCATGCGCATTCAGTTGAACGGCGAACCCTACGAACTTGCCGATGGCCAGACCGTCGCCGACCTGTTGGCCCGTCTGGATCTGGCCGGCCGGCGCGTCGCGGTCGAGCTCAATCTCGATATCGTGCCCCGCAGCCTGCACGCCGCTACCGCCTTGCGCGAGGGCGACCGGGTAGAGGTGGTGCATGCCATTGGTGGTGGTTAGCAGGTCGTTGAAGCACCTTCGCGCCCGGCCCGACCGCGGGACGGCGCTCCGGCACCACCCTTTCAACCGCCTGCTCAGGAGGAAATCCCCATGAGTCCCGCTCGCAACGACAAGCCCTTTACCCTGGCCGGCCGCACCTACACCTCGCGCCTGCTGGTCGGCACCGGCAAGTACAAGGATCTCGAGGAGACCCGCCAGGCCATCGAGGCCTCCGGCGCCGAGATCGTCACCGTCGCAGTGCGCCGCACCAACATCGGCCAGAACCCCGGCGAGCCGAACCTGCTCGACGTGATCAGCCCGGCGCGCTACACCATCCTGCCGAACACCGCCGGCTGCTACAGCGCCGAGGAGGCGGTGCGCACCTGCCGCCTGGCCCGCGAGCTGCTCGACGGTCACAAGCTGGTCAAGCTGGAGGTGCTGGCCGACCAGAAGACCCTGTTCCCCAATGTGATCGAGACCCTCAAGGCCGCCGAAGTGCTGGTCAAGGACGGTTTCGACGTGATGGTCTACACCAGCGACGACCCGATCATCGCCCGCCAGCTGGCGGAAATGGGCTGCATCGCGGTGATGCCGCTGGCCGGCCTGATCGGCACCGGTCTCGGCATCTGCAATCCCTACAACCTGCGGATCATCCTCGAGGAGGCGACGGTACCGGTGCTGGTGGATGCCGGCGTGGGCACCGCCTCGGACGCGACCATCGCCATGGAGCTGGGCTGCGAGGCGGTGCTGATGAACAGCGCCATCGCCCACGCCCAGGACCCGGTGCTGATGGCCCGGGCGATGAAGCACGCGATCGAGGCCGGGCGCCTGGCCTATCTGGCCGGACGCATGCCGAAGAAGCTCTATGCCAGCGCCTCGTCGCCGCTGGAAGGCTTGATCCGTTAATTTGCCGGGCGGCGCCCGGCGTCGCCCGCGTTCAGCGAAGCGAGTCCTGCCCGCAAGGGCAGGGCTCGTTTGTCTTTTCAGGAAGCGTTATGACCGACGAAATCCAACAAGCGCCGCAAACCGCCGACGAAGCGCCGCGCCTGCGCACCATCAAGAGTTTCGTGATGCGCGCCGGGCGCATGACGGAAGGCCAGCAGCGCGGCCTCGAACAGGGCTGGCCGAAATTTGGCCTGTCCCTGGAGGATGGCCTGCGCGACTTCGACCAGGTGTTCGGACGCCATGCGCCACGCACCTTCGAGATCGGCTTCGGCATGGGCCATTCCACCCTGGAGATGGCGGCAAGTGCGCCGGAGCAGGACTTCATCGGCGTCGAGGTGCACAAGCCCGGTGTCGGCGCCCTGCTCAACGGCGCCCTGGCGCAGAACCTGACCAACCTGCGCGTCTACAGCTGCGATGCGCTGGACGTGCTGCGCCAGTGCGTGGCCGACGCCAGCCTGGACCGCGTGCTGCTGTTCTTTCCCGACCCGTGGCACAAGAGCCGCCATCACAAGCGGCGCATCGTCCAGCCGGCGTTCGCCGAGCTGGTGCGGCAGAAACTGAAGGTCGGTGGCGTGCTGCACATGGCCACCGACTGGCAGCCCTATGCCGAGCACATGCTGGAAGTGATGAATGCCGCGCCCGGCTACCGCAACCTGGCCGAGGACCGCGCCTACGTGCCGCGCCCCGAGGAGCGCCCGGTGACCAAGTTCGAGCGCCGCGGCGAGCGCCTCGGGCACGGAGTGTGGGATCTGAAGTTCCAGCGCGTCGATTGAGCCGGACGTGGCGTAGGGTGGAAAAAGGCCGCAGGCCTTTTCCACCTTCCTCGATACTCTCATGGTGGAAAAGTACTGCGCGCGTTTTCCGGCCTATCACCATGGCGCAGTGTTCAGCGCCTTGCGGCGATCCCCCCGATGCAGACAAAGACCAGGATCAGTGCCGGCGCCAGCAGATGGTTGTTCAGTTGCGCCAATCCCTTGGCCAGCCAGGGCGTGGCGTGGACGATCAGCATGCCGTAGCCCAGGGTGCAGAGCGCCACGAACAGCAGAGTACGGAACATGAAGTTCAGGCCGCCGACCCGATGCTGCAGCCAGGCGTTGAGCCGTGGACCGAACAGCACCAACAGGGCGGCGACCAGGGCCAGGGCGATCTCGTCGAGGTGGCCGCGGCACCAGCGCGAGAGGGTGACGAGGAAGTCGAGCAGCAGGTCCATGGGCTCTCCTTGGCAGCGGACGGAGCGCCGAGTCTAACCGCTGCCGCGTGGCAGGCCTGCGATTCCGGACAGGCTTATGGCAGGAAGTGCTGCAGCAGGTCGTTGAGAAACAGCTGGCCGCGGGCGGTCGCTCGCAAGACGCGCGGATCCATTTCCAGAAGGCCAGCGTCACGGGCGGCGGCGCAGGGGGCGGCAATGCTGGCAAGCGGCAAGTCCGTGCGCGCGCTGAAGAGCTCCACCGGCACGCCCTCGGTCAGACGCAGGGCGTTCATCATGAACTCGAACGGCAGCTCGTCGGGCTCCAGCAGGCGCTCTCCGGCCTGGAAGCGCTTGTCTGGAGCCAGGTAATCCTTGGGCAGGCGGGTCTTCCAGATGCGGCGAATGCGTGCATCCGGATCGCTGAGTTTGGCATGGGCGCCAGCGCCAATGCCGAGGAAGTCGCCGAAGGTCCAGTAGTTGAGGTTGTGCCGCGCGCGCCGGCCGTCCCGGGCATAGGCCGAGGTTTCGTACTGGACGAAGCCTTCGGCGGCCAGCAGCGCCTGGCCAGCCTCCTGGATGTCCCAGAGCAGGTCGTCCTCGGGAATCTCCGGCGGCTGGCTCCAGAACAGGGTGTTCGGCTCCAGGGTCAGTTGGTACCAGGACAGGTGCGTCGGCCCCAGGGCGAGGGCCTGGCGCAGGTCGGCCAGCGCGCCGGCCACGTCCTGGCCCGGCAAGCCATGCATCAGGTCGAGGTTGAAGTTATCGAAGCCGGCGCGCCGCGCCATCTCGGCGGCGCGGATCGCCTCGAGGCCGTCGTGGATGCGGCCCAGGGCCTGGAGCTGCGCGGTCTGGAAGCTCTGCACGCCGATCGACAGGCGATTGATGCCGAGGCGGCGGTAGTCGGCGAACTTGGCCTGCTCGAAGGTGCCGGGATTGGCCTCGAGGGTGATCTCGATATCGCGGGCGAACGTCAGGCGTTGATTGACGCCCTGCAGCAGGCGGTCGAGGGCGCGCGCCGAGAACAGGCTGGGCGTGCCGCCGCCGAGGAAGATCGACACCAGCTCGCGGCCGTGGACGGCCGGCAGGTCGGCCTCGAGGTCGGCGAGCAGGGCGTCGACGTAGGCGTCCTCCGGCAGTTCGGCGCCAGCGGCGTGGGAGTTGAAGTCGCAGTACGGGCACTTGCGCACGCACCACGGAATGTGGACGTACAGCGCCAGGGGCGGCAGCTGGAATCCGCTTTTCCTCTCCCCGCCCTCCGGGAGAGGAGCGGGGGGAGAGGGCTGGTGGCTCATGCCAGCCCCAGCCGCTGCTTGAGCTGCGCCATGGCGCGGGCGCGGTGGCTCAGGCGGTTCTTCTCCGCCGGTGCCAGCTCGGCGCTGGCGCAATCGCATTCCGGCACCCAGAACAGCGGATCGTAGCCGAAGCCCTGCGCACCGCGCGGGGCGTGCAGGATGCGCCCGTGCCAGAGGCCCTCGCAGAGGATCGGCAGCGGGTCCTCGGCATGCCGCACCAGGGCCAGGGCGCAGACGAACTGGGCGCCGCGCTCGGCGTCCGGCACGTCGCGGAGCGCTTCCAGCAGCTTGGCGTTGTTGGCCGCATCGCCGCCCCCGCCGGCATAGCGCGCCGAATAGATGCCCGGCGCGCCGCCCAGGGCGTCGACCGCCAGGCCCGAGTCGTCGGCCAGCGCCGGCAGGCCGGAGACGCGGGCGGCGTGGCGGGCCTTGAGGATGGCGTTCTCGACGAAGGACAGGCCGGTTTCCACCGGCTCGACGTCGCTGAATTCGCCGACCGAGCACACCTGGACGGCATCGCCCAGGAGGGCCTGGAGTTCCTTGAGCTTGCCAGCGTTATGGCTGGCCAGTACCAGTTGGGAGAGAGTCATCATTCGTCGGGGAAGAATTCCTGGGCGAACTCGAAGCTGTTGAGGGGACCGCCGCCACTCTGGACGTCGACCTTGAAGTGCAGGGTCTCCTTCTCGAAGGGAAACTGCGACAGGTAGTAGATGGCCTCGCCCTCGCGGACTTCGCGGAAGCTCAGCGAGCGGCTCTGCCCGAGGAGGTTGCGTACCTGGGCCTTGACCGTCGCGGGCTGGGCCTTGCCGTCCTTGAGCACGGAGACGTTGAGCACACCCTGGGTGCGGCCGCGGACGATGCCGGCGGCACTGGCGATCTCCGGCTGCAGGAAGCTGGAATTGAAGGCGCTGTAATGCACATCGACGTCGGCGAACTTCTGCAGGCGCTCGGCGGCGACAGCCGGCAGCGACAGACAGAGGGCGAGCAGGAACAGGACTGGGCGACGCATGACGATCTCCTTACCGGAAGAGCTCGGGGCGAGGGCACTGGGCCGTGTCGCCGCGGCGGCGGTCAGCGGCGGCTGACATGGTAGATGCCGATTTCACCTAACAGATTAGGCCACAGGCGGCTGGCCCAGCCATGTCGGTGTTCGCGGTCCACGGCCAGGCGCTGCAGCACCCGTACCTGGCGCTCCCGGCACAGCGCCTCGAAGTCCTTGAAAGTGCAGAAGTGGATGTTCGGCGTGTTGTACCAGGTGTACGGCAGGAACTCGGAAACCGGCATCCGTCCCTTGCTCGCCAGGTACCAGCGGCAGCGCCAGTGGCCGAAGTTGGGGAAGGTGATGATGCAGGTACGGCCGACCCGCAGCATCTCTTCGAGAATGCGGTCCGGGTAGTGCACGGCCTGCAGCGCCTGGGTCATCACCACCACGTCGAAGCTGTTGGCGGCGAAGTTGCCGAGACCCTTGTCCAGGTCCTGCTCGATCACGTTGACGCCCTTGTCGAGGCAGGCGGCGATGTTCTGCGGGTCGATCTCCAGGCCGTAGCCGCTGACCTCTTTGTGCTCGCGCAGCCGGGCCAGCAGCTCGCCGTCGCCGCAGCCGAGGTCGAGCACCCGGCTGCCGGCGGGAATCCACTCTTGGATGATGTCCAGATCGGCTCTCATGGGCGTGTCATACCGCGATTCGGTTCATGTAGCTGCGGAACCCTTGCAGATAGCGGGGAATCGGCATCAGGAAGGCATCGTGGCCCTGCGGCGCGTCGATTTCCAGGTAGCTGACGTTCTTGCCGGCGGCGATCAGCGCATCGGCGATCTCCCGTGAGCGGGCCGGCGAGAAGCGCCAGTCGGTGGTGAAGGACATCAGGCAGAAGTCGGCCCGGGCCACCGCCAGGGTTTTCGCCAGATCGTCGCCGTGCGCGGCGGCAGGGTCGAAGTAGTCCAGCGCCTTGGTCATCAGCAGGTAGGTGTTGGCGTCGAAGCGCCCGGAGAACTCCTCGCCCTGATAGCGCAGGTAGCTCTCCACCTGGAACTCGACGCTGTGGAAGTCGTAGTTGAGCTGGTCGGTCTTCAGCTCGCGGCCGAATTTCTCGCCCATGGCGTCGTCCGACAGGTAGGTGATGTGGCCGACCATGCGCGCCAGCATCAGACCGCGCTTGGGGATCACCCCATGCTCCTGGAAATGGCCGCCGTGGAAGTCCGGATCGGAGAGAATCGCCTGGCGCGCCACCTCGTTGAAGGCGATGTTCTGCGCCGACAGCTTGGGCGCCGTGGCGATCGCCAGGCAATGGCGCACCCGCTCGGGATAGCTGATGGTCCACTGCAGCGCCTGCATGCCGCCGAGGCTGCCGCCGACCACCGCGGCCCACTGCTGGATGCCCAGGGCGTCGGCCAGGCGCGCCTGACTGTGTACCCAGTCCTCCACCGTCACCACCGGGAAGTCCGCGCCGTAGGGCCGGGCAGTCGCCGGGTTGAGGCTGCCGGGACCGGTGGAGCCGTTGCAGCCGCCGAGGTTGTTCAGGCTGACGACGAAGAAGCGGCGGGTATCGATGGGCTTGCCGGGGCCGATGCTGCTGTCCCACCAGCCGGGCTTGCGATCCTCGGGGCTGTGGTAGCCGGCGGCATGATGATGGCCGGACAGGGCGTGACAAATCAGCACCGCATTGCTGCGCGCCGCGTTGAGTTCGCCGTAGGTTTCATAGACCAGTTCGTAATCGCTCAGGCTGCGTCCGCAGGCGAGCGTCAGCGGTTCGCTGAAGTGCAGCATCTGCGGGCGAACCAGACCGACAGAATCTTCGGGAAAAGCCAATCGCAGGCCCCTGCTCTCGCAAAAAAGAACGCCAGTCTAAAGAGCGCCGACAGCGGCGGCAAGCACGCGGCGGCCGGTCAACTGCCCGGCCGCGGGGAGAGGCCGGGCAGCGCGGGAAGCTGGCGGGGCTGGCGGATGCGCACCCGCTTCTGGCGGTTCAACTCGCCGCTTTCCAGGCTCACCTGGTTCTTCGGCACGCCGAAGGCGCCGGCGAGGAAGGCCAGCAGGTGGGCGTTGGCCTTGCCCTCGACCGGCGGGGCAGTGAGGCGGATCTTCAGGCGGTCGCCATGCAGCCCGGCGAATTCGTCCTTGCTCGCCTTGGGCTGCAGGTGGCAGGCGAGGATCAGGTCCTCGCCGTCCCAACGGTACCAGCTCATCAGAGGAAGGGGCTGAGTGCCCGCGGCATGCCGCTCATGGCGGCGAGGTTGTTGATCACCAGCATGTCGATCAGGTTCAGCGCGATGAACGCGAAGATCGGCGAGATGTCCAGCCCGCCGAGATTCGGCAGGACGCGGCGGATCGGCGACAGCAGGGGCTCGCAGATCTGGTTGACCAGCTGCGCGGCCGGGTTGTAGCTGCCGGGGGCGACCCAGGAGAGGATCACGCTGACGATCAGGGCGAAGAAGAACACCTTGAGGAACAGCGAGGTGACGCCGATCGCCGACCAGACCAGCAGCGGCAGCAGATAGCCGCCGACACCGTAGCCCATCAGCAGCAGGACGCCGATCATCAGCGCCAGCTGGACCAGGATGGCCAGCGCCAGGGAGGCGAAGTCCAGCCCGCCGAAGCCGGGAATGACCCGCCGCAGCGGCTTGAGCAAGGGCTGGGTGGCCTTGACCACGAACTGGCTGAGGGGGTTGTAGAAGTCGGCGCGCACCAACTGGAGGATGAAGCGCAGCAGGACGACCAGCAGATAGAGGCTGCCGAGGGTCTGCACGAGGTAGATGACTGCAGTGTTCATTCCATTCATCGGATGAAGTTCCTTATTGGCCCAGCTGTTCGGCCAGTTCGGCGGAGCGTCGGGCAGCGGCGTCCAGCGCCTGCTGCACCAGGGCTTCGAAACCGCCGGCCTGGAAGGTGTTGATTGCCGCCTCGGTGGTGCCGTTCGGCGAGGTCACCCGACGACGCAGTTCGGCGGCGTCGACGCCGCTTTCGGTGGCCATGCGCGCGGCACCGAGGGCGGTCTGCAGGGTCAGCTGCGCGGCGGTGTCGCGCGGCAGACCGAGCCGCTCGCCGGCGGCGGTCATGGCCTCCATGAGCAGGAAGAAGTACGCCGGGCCGCTGCCGGATACCGCCGTGACGGCGTCGATCAGGCGCTCCTCGTCGAGCCACAGGGCCAGGCCGACCGCACCGAGCAGTTGTTCGGCCTGCTGGCGCTGGGGCGCGGAGACCCGGGCGTTGGCGAACAGGCCGCTGACGCCCTGGCGCAGCAGCGCCGGGGTGTTCGGCATGCAGCGCACCACAGGGCGCTCGCCCAGCCAGGATTCGAGGCTGGCGCAGGTGATGCCGGCGGCGATGGAGACGATCAGCTGCTCCGGGCGCAGGTGGGCGGCGAGTGCCTGGCAGACCGCCTTCATCACCTGCGGCTTGACCGCCAGCACCACCACGTCGGCGCCGGCGATGGCCTCGGCGTTGTCGGCGAACAGCTCGATGCCGTGCTCGGCGGCGATGCGCGCGCGCTGCTCGGCGCCCGGGTCGCTGGCGCGGATCGCGGCGGCCGGCACGCCCTGGGCGCGCAGCCCGCCGATCAGGCTGGCGGCCATGTTGCCGGCGCCGATGAAGGCGATGCGGGTGTCGGTCATGGGGGATTTTCCTTTCTCTAGCGGGAAGGCTGCCCGTAGTCGCGGGTGCCGAACAGGGCGGTGCCGATGCGGACCCAGGTGGCGCCTTCGGCGATGGCGGCCTCCAGGTCGTGGCTCATGCCCATGGAGAGGGTGTCGAGATCGAGGGCGAGGCCGTCCTTCAGCGCGCGCAGGCGGGCGAAGGCAGCGCGCTGGACAGCCGGGTCGTCGGTCGGCTCGGGGATCGCCATCAGCCCGCGCAGGCGCAGGTTGGGCAGCTCCGCCACGGCGCCGGCGAGTTCCGCCAGTTCCGCGGGCGTGCAGCCGGACTTGCTCGCCTCGCCGCTGACGTTGACCTGCAGGCAGATGTTCAGCAGCGGCAGCTGCGCCGGGCGCTGTTCGGACAGGCGCTGGGCGATCTTCAGGCGGTCCACCGAATGGACCCAGGCGAAGTGCTCGGCGATGGCGCGGGTCTTGTTGGACTGGATCGGGCCGATGAAATGCCAGGTCAGCTCCAGGTCGGCCAGCTCGGCCTGCTTGGCCAGGGCCTCCTGCAGGTAGTTCTCGCCGAAATCGCGCTGGCCGCAGGCGAAGACTTCGCGCAGGACGCCCGCCGGCTTGGTCTTGCTCACCGCCAGCAGGTGCACGTCCTGCGGATCGCGCCCGGAAGCTTGCGCCGCCTCACGGATACGCGCGCGAACCTTTGCAACACTCTCTGGGATCGTGGACATTTGTGCCGTTTCCTGCCCGGGCCGCCGGTGGTCGCGGCATTCTACCCACTTGTTTGTGATTGGGGATCCCCATGGACATTACCGAGCTGCTCGCCTTCAGCGCCAAGCAGGGCGCGTCGGACCTGCACCTCTCCGCCGGTCTGCCGCCGATGATTCGCGTCGACGGCGACGTGCGCCGCATCAACCTGCCGCCGATGGATCACAAGCAGGTGCACGCGCTGATCTACGACATCATGAACGACAAGCAGCGCAAGGATTACGAGGAGTTTCTCGAAACCGACTTCTCCTTCGAGGTGCCCGGCGTGGCGCGCTTCCGGGTCAACGCCTTCAACCAGAACCGCGGTGCCGGCGCGGTGTTCCGGACCATTCCCTCGCGCGTGCTGAGCATGGACGATCTGGGGATGGGCGAGGTGTTCAAGAGGATCACCGAGGTGCCGCGCGGCCTGGTGCTGGTCACCGGCCCCACCGGCTCGGGCAAGTCGACCACCCTGGCGGCCATGCTCGACTATCTGAACGCCAACAAGCACCACCACATCCTCACCATCGAGGACCCGATCGAATTCGTCCACGAATCGAAGAAGTGCCTGATCAACCAGCGCGAGGTGCACCGCGATACCCTGGGCTTCGCCGAGGCGCTGCGTTCGGCGCTGCGCGAGGACCCGGACGTCATCCTGGTGGGCGAGATGCGCGACCTGGAAACCATCCGCCTGGCGCTGACCGCCGCGGAAACCGGCCACCTGGTGTTCGGCACCCTGCACACCACCTCGGCGGCCAAGACCATCGACCGGGTGGTCGACGTGTTCCCCGCGGAAGAGAAGTCGATGGTCCGCTCGATGCTCTCCGAATCGCTGCAGGCGGTGATTTCCCAGACCCTGCTGAAGAAGGTCGGTGGCGGCCGGGTGGCGGCCCACGAGATCATGATCGGCACCCCGGCGATCCGCAACCTGATCCGCGAGGACAAGGTGGCGCAGATGTACTCGGCGATCCAGACCGGCGGCTCGATCGGCATGCAGACCCTGGACATGTGCCTGAAGAACCTGCTGTCCAGGGGCATGATCACCCGCGAGAGCGCCCGCGAGAAGGCGAAGATTCCCGACAACTTCTAGACCAGGCGCCGCTTCTTGCGCGGGCGCGACAGGCGACCACGACCATGGAATTCGAAAAGCTGCTGCGCCTGATGATGGAGAAGGGCGCCTCCGATCTGTTCATCACTGCGGGCATGCCGCCGTCGATGAAGCTCAACGGGCGCCTGGTGCCGGTGACCCGCCACCCGCTGTCGCCGGAGCAGGCCCGGGAAACCGTGTTCGCGGTGATGAACGAGCAGCAGCGTCGCGAGTTCGCCGCGACTCACGAATGCAACTTCGCCATCAGCGCCCGCGGTATCGGCCGCTTCCGGGTCAGCGCCTTCTACCAGCGCAACCTGATGGGCATGGTGCTGCGCCGCATCGAGACGCGCATCCCGACCTTCGACGAGCTCAAGCTGCCCGAGGTGCTGCGCGAGCTGTCGATGACCAAGCGCGGGCTGGTGCTGTTCGTCGGCGCCACCGGCACCGGCAAGTCCACCTCGCTGGCGGCGATGATCGGCTATCGCAACCAGAACAGCAGCGGCCACATCATTTCCATCGAGGATCCCATCGAGTTCATCCACCAGCATCAGGGCTGCATCGTCACCCAGCGCGAGGTGGGCATCGATACCGACTCCTTCGAGGTGGCGCTGAAGAACACCCTGCGCCAGGCGCCGGACGTGATCATGGTCGGCGAGATCCGCACTCGCGAGACCATGGACTACGCGGTGGCCTTCGCCGAAACCGGCCACCTGTGTCTGGCCACCCTGCACGCCAACAACGCCAACCAGGCGCTCGACCGGATCATCAACTTCTTCCCGGCCGACCGCCACCGCCAGGTATGGATGGACCTGTCGCTGAACCTGCGCGCCATCGTCGCCCAGCAGTTGATCCCGACGCCGGACGGCAAGGGGCGCCGGGCGGTGATCGAGGTGCTGATCAATACCCCGCTGGTCGCCGACCTGATCCGCAAGGGCGAGGTCCACGAGCTCAAGGCGGTGATGAAGCGCTCCACCGAACAGGGCATGCAGACCTTCGACCAGGCGCTGTACCAGCTCTACAGCCAGGGCGAGATCACCTACGAGGAAGCCCTGCGCCATGCCGACTCGGCCAACGACCTGCGCCTGATGATCAAGCTGGAGTCGGAGACCGACAGCCGGCACCTGGAGAGCGTGGCCGAGGGCCTCAGCCTGCAGGCCAGCGAGGAGGACACCGGCCGGCGCATGCGCTGAAGGGCCGGAGCTGCCGCAGGGCAGGGCCCTTGCCGCCGCGGCCGCCTTCGCCCATCCTGAATCTCTTTCGGGAGATTCGTCATGCAGCTTCAGGACACCCACAGCAAGCTCGTCGGCTACCTGCTGTGGATCTTCGGCTTTCTCGGCGCGCACCGCTTCTACTATGGCCGTCCGCTGACCGGGACGATCTGGTTCTTCACCCTCGGCCTGCTCGGCATCGGCTGGCTGATCGACCTGTTCCTGATCCCGTCGATGGACCGCGAGGCGGACCTGCGCTTTCATGCCGGCTCCACCGACTACAACATCGCCTGGCTCCTGCTGACCTTCCTCGGCGTCTTCGGCGTGCACCGCATGTACCTGGGCAAGTGGCTCACCGGCCTGCTCTACCTGCTGACCGGCGGCCTGTTCCTGATCGGCGTGCTCTACGATTTCTGGACGCTGAACGAGCAGGTATCCCTGCGCAACGCCCAACGGAGCTATTGATCCCAGCAAAGACGAGGCCCGCCGGTTGGCGGGCCTCGTCTTTGCAGATGGCGCAGGTCGTCGGGGATGCGCTCAGGCCTGGTAGCTGATCCGCCCGTCGAGCAGGGTGTAACGCACCGCGCCGGGCAGGACATGGCCGATGAACGGGCAGTTGCGGCCCTTGGACAGCCAGCGTTCGCCGGCCAGGGTGGCGGCTTCGGGGTCGAACAGCACCAGGTCGGCCGGGGCGCCGGCGGCCAGGGCGCCGACCGGCAGGCGCAGGGCCCGGGCCGGGCCGCTGGTGAGGCGCGCGAGCAGGGTCGGCAGGTCGAGCACACCTTCTTGGACCAGGCTCAGGGCCAGCGGCAGCAGCAGTTCGACGCTGCTGATGCCGGGCTCGGTGGCGCCGAACGGGGCCAGCTTGGCATCCGGCTCGTGGGGCTGGTGATGGCTGGCGATGGCCTGGATGGTGCCTTTGCGCACCGCCTCGCGCAGGCCGTCGCGATCGGCGCGCGAGCGCAGCGGCGGCTGCACGTGGTAGAGGCTGGAGAAGTCGGCCAGCGCCTCGTCGGTGAGGATCAGCTGGTACAGCGCCACGTCGGCGGTCACCGGCAGGCCGCGGGCCTGGGCCTCGGCGATCATCTGTGCGCCGCGGGCGCTGGAGAGCTGGCTGAAGTGGGCGCGCACACCGGTCTGCTCGACCAGCAGCAGGTCGCGGGCCAGGGCCACGGTTTCCGCCGTCTCCGGAATGCCCGCCAGCCCCAGGAAGTTGGCCATCGGTCCCTCGTGGGCGAGGCCGCCCTCGGCGAGGGCTGCGTCCTGGGAGTGGAACACCACGGTCAGGTCGAAGGTGGCGGCGTATTCCAGGGCGCGGCGCAGGTGGCGGCTGCTGGCGAAGCTGGCCAGGCCGTTGCCGAAGGCGATGCAGCCGGTATCGCGCAGGGCGACCAGCTCGGCCAACTGCTCGCCGGCCAGCTCCCTGGTCAGCGCGCCGACCGGGAAGACCTTGGTATGGCCGGCCTCGCGGGCGCGATCGAGGATCAGTTCGGCGACCGCCGGGGTGTCCAGCACCGGCTTGGTCAGCGGCGGGCAGCACAGGCTGGTGACGCCGCCGGCGGCCGCGGCGCGGGTTTCGCTGGCGATGCTGCCCTTGCGGCTGTAGCCGGGCTCGCGCAGGGCGGCCGACAGGTCGACCAGGCCGGGCGCGGCGATCAGGCCGCGGGCATCGAGGGTCTGTTCAGCCTCGAAGGCGGCCGGCGCCTGGCCGACGGCGGCGATCCTGCCGTCGGCCAGGTAGAGGTCGGCAACCTGGTCCAGGCCACTGGCCGGGTCGATGACGCGGGCGCCGAGGATACGGGTACGCATCAGATCTGCTCCTCGGATGTGGATTCGGAATTGAGCTGGCGCTGTGCGGTCTGCCCGCTCATGGCCATGGACAGTACCGCCATGCGCACGGCGATGCCGTAGGTGACCTGGTTGAGGATCACCGACTGGGTGCCGTCGGCCACTGCCGACTCGATCTCCACGCCACGGTTGATCGGTCCCGGGTGCATGACGATGGCGTCCGGCCTGGCCAGCGCCAGGCGCGCGGTGGAGAGGCCGTAGAGGCGGTAGAACTCGCCCTGGCTGGGCAGCAGGCCGCCCTGCATGCGCTCGCGCTGCAGGCGCAGCATGATCACCACGTCGACGTCCCGGAGGCCTTCGGCCAGGTCGTGGAAGACGCGCACGCCGTACTGCTCGAGCCCTGCCGGCAGCAGGGTCTTCGGGCCGATCACGCGGATGTCCGGGCAGCCGAGGGTGCGCAGGGCGAGCATGTCGGAGCGCGCCACCCGCGAGTGCAGGATGTCGCCGACGATGGCCACCGAGAGGTTCTCGAAGCCGCCCTTGTGGCGGCGGATGGTCAGCATGTCGAGCATGCCCTGGGTCGGGTGGGCATGGCGGCCGTCGCCGCCGTTGATCACCGCCACGTCGGGGCAGACGTGTTCGGCGATGAAGTGCGCGGCACCGGAGTCGGCGTGGCGGATGACGAACATGTCGGCGGCCATCGCCTCGAGGTTGCGCAGGGTGTCGAACAGGGTTTCGCCCTTGCTGGTCGAGGAGGTCGACACGTTGAGCGTGATCACGTCGGCGGACAGCCGCTGGGCGGCCATCTCGAAGGTAGTGCGGGTACGCGTGGAGTTCTCGAAGAACACGTTGCAGACCGTGCGGCCGCGCAGCAGCGGGACCTTCTTCACGGCGCGGGTGCCGACTTCGAGGAAGGAGTCGGCGGTGTCGAGGATCTCGGTCAGCAGCTCGCGGGACAGGCCGTCGAGCGAAAGGAAATGGCGCAGCTGGCCCTGGTCGTTGAGCTGCAGCGGGCGCTTGGCGTCGTTCGGCGTCATCGCGGGGAACTCTTAAAGTGGGGCAAGAACCTGGCGCTCGAGGGCGAGCGGTGCGGGGCCGAGCAATTTTACCCGTTCGTCGGGGGCGAGCGACAGGGTCTGGCCGACCACGTCCGGACGGATCGGCAGCTCGCGGGCGTCGAGGTCGAGCAGGCAGACCAGGGTCACGCTGGCCGGGCGGCCGTAGTCGAACAGTTCGTTGAGGGCGGCGCGCACGGTGCGGCCGGTCATCAGCACGTCGTCGACCAGCACCAGATGCTGGCCTTCGACCTCGAAGGGCAGCGCGGAGGGGCGTACCTGCGGATGCAGGCCGCTCTGGGTGAAGTCGTCGCGGTAGAAGGACACGTCCAGCATGCCCAGTGGCTCCTCGCTGCCGAGGGCGGCCAGCAGCGCCTGGGCGACCCAGACGCCGCCGGTGTGGATGCCGACGAAGCGTGGCGTGTCGATGCGATGGGTCTGCAGGTGGCGTTTCAGCTCGGCGGCCATCCTGGGCAGCAGCGCAGCGGGGTCGGGCAGGGTCATGGGCGGTCTCCTTGGGTGCGCCGCGGGTCGCGGCGCCGCGATTTCAGCCAGCCGGGCGCTCTGCCAGCCAGCCTTCCAGTAACAGGGCGGCCGCCAGGGCGTCCACCGGGCGCTGGCGATAGCCGTCGCGCTGACCCTGGGCCAGGCGATGCCCCTTGGCCTCGAAGGTGGTCAGGCGCTCGTCGTGGGTATGCACCGGCAGATTGAAGCGGCCGTGCAGGCGGCGGGCAAAGCGCTCGGCGCGCTCGCTCATCTCGCTCGGTGTGCCGTCCATGTTCAGCGGCAGGCCGACGACCATGGCGTCCGGCTGCCACTCCTTGACCAGCTTCTCGATCTGGCTCCAGTCGGGCACGCCGTTCTGCGCCTTGAGCACGCAGAGCTCGCGGGCCTGGCCGGTGATCGCCTGGCCGACGGCGACGCCGATCTGCCGGGTGCCGTAGTCGAAGCCGAGCAGCAGGCGCAGTCCGCTCATGCGTGGCCGGCCTGGGAGGTCAGCAGGGTCAGGTTGATGCCCAGTCGGGCCGCGGCGGCGGGCAGGCGCTGTTCGGCCGGGGTGTCGAAGAGGATGGCGGGATCGGCCGGGCAGGTCAGCCAGGTGTTCTGCAGCAGTTCGGCCTCCAGCTGGCCGGCATCCCAGCCGGCATAGCCGAGGACGATCAGGTTGCGTGCCGGGCCGCTGCCGTCGGCGATGGCCAACAGCGTGTCCTGGGAGGTGGACAGCGCCAACCCGTCCAGTTCCAGGGTCGCCTGGAAGCTGTAGCCGGGCTCGTGCAGGACGAAGCCGCGGTCGGTCTGCACCGGGCCGCCGGTGTGGATCGGCAGGCTGCGGCGGTCTTCGCGGGACGGGCTGTCCGGACGCAACTGGTCGAGCACCTGGCCGAGGTCGAGCTCGCTCGGGCGATTGACCACCAGGCCCATGGCGCCCTGATCGTTGTGTTCGATCAGGTAGATGAGGGCCTGGGTGAAGTTGGGATCGGCCATGTGCGGCATGGCGATCAGGAAATGGTTCTTCAGGTACTGGGGGGCTGTATTCATCTTCATCGGCCTAGTTTCGAACTTCAGGGCGCAGGCTTCAAGAGTGGCACAGGGGGCGAGCTGCGAGCCTGCGTGCTCGATCCGGCGTCAGTTGCTCGACAGCCGGTCGCCGCGCTCGAAGCGCCAGGTGCGGATGATCTCCAGCCGGTCGATGTCGGCCAGGTCCCCGGTGAAGGGGGCGTAGGGCGCGGCCAGGCGGACGATGCGCTGCGCCGCCTGGTCCAGGACGGGCTCGCCGGAGGACTCCAGCACCAGCACTTCGTAGAGGGTGCCGTCGCGGTTGATCGACACCAGCAGGCGCAGGCTGCCGTAGAGATGCTGGCGGCGGGCATCCTCGGGATAGTTGAGGTTGCCGATCCTTTCGACCTTGCGGCGCCATTCGTCCTTGTACCAGGCGCCCTTGTCGCGCATGGTCGAGGCCGCGTTGAGGCGGTGGATCCGCGGACGCTTGGCATAGCGCTGGACCTCATCGGCCAGTTCGGCCTCCAGGCTGGCGATCTCGCTGGACAGTTGGGCGCTGTCGAAGGTCGGCGTCGTCGGTGCGGGCGGCGCCGGCCTGGTCGGCTCGCGCTTGACAGGGGTCTTTTCCGGCTGCGGCTTGTGCGTCGCCACCGCCGCCTTCGGTTCCTGCCTGGGCGCTGCCGGCGGTGCCGCGGGGGGCGGGGCGACCTGGTTGATCTCGGTGTCCTGGAAGGGAGCGGTCTCGCTGGTCTTGGGTTTGGCCTGATGCTCCAGGCTGCCGCTGCCCTGCTGGTTGTCCTGGGCGAGGAAGTCGGCCTCCTTGGGCTTCTCCTCGCTCTTGAAGGTGGACAGGGTGATCTCCAGGGTCTTGCTGACCTCGGTGGGCTTGGGCAGCTCGAAGCTCAGGCCGAGGATCAGGGCCAGATGCAGCAGTACGGCGAGGACCAGGGTCAGGCCCAGGCGATCCGCGGGACGGACGCCGGGGCGGGCGGGTACGGGCGGAGGAGAGGCTGCGGTCATGGCTCTTCGGCTGGCTACGGATTGCCGCGCAGTCTGCCGAGGGGGCGGCGAAAAGTCTATGAACCAGGCTGCAGCTTCGTCGCCCCGGTGGCTCAGCGCCTGGCTGCCAGTCTCTGGGCGATCACCTCCATCAGGCGCTCGCCGATGCGTGTGTCGTAGGCATTGTCGATCTCGCGGATGCAGGTCGGGCTGGTGACATTGATTTCAGTCAGGTGCTCGCCGATCACGTCGAGGCCGACGAACAGCAGGCCGCGCCGGCGCAGCTCGGGGCCGACGTGGGCGGCGATCTCGCGGTCGCGCTCGGTCAGTGGCTGGGCCACCCCGCGGCCGCCGGCGGCCAGGTTGCCGCGGGTTTCGCCGGGGGCCGGAATGCGCGCCAGGCAGTAGGGGACGGGTTCGCCGTCGACCATCAGGATGCGCTTGTCGCCGTCCTTGATCGCCGGCAGGTAACGCTGCGCCATGATTTGCCGGGTGCCGTGCTCGGTCAGCACCTCCAGCATCACCGACAGGTTGGGGTCGTCCTGGCGGTGGCGGAACACCGAGGCCCCGCCCATCTCGTCCAGTGGTTTGAGAATGACATCACCGTGCTCGGCGGCGAACTCGCGCAGAATGTCGGCACGCCGGCTCACCAGGGTCGGCGGCGTGAACTGCGGAAACTGGGTGGCGAAGAACTTCTCGTTGCAGTCGCGCAGGCTCTGCGGGCGGTTGACCACCAGGCAGCCGGCCTTTTCGGCGAGCTCCAGCAGGTAGGTGGCGTACACGTATTCGCTGTTGAAGGGCGGGTCCTTGCGCATCAGGATCACGTCCAGATCGCCCAGGGGGGTGTCGTTCTCCTCCTGCAGCTCGAACCAGTGCGTCGGGTCGTCGAACACCTTGAGGGGACGCATCCGCGCCCGCGCCTCGTTGCCGCGCTGGTAGAGATCCTGCGGTTCCATGTAGTGCAGCGACCAGCCGCGTGCCTGCGCACTCTGCAGCATGGCCAGCGAGCTGTCCTTCTTGAAGGAGATCTGCGCGATGGGGTCCATGACGATCCCGAGGCGAATGCTCATGGGGTGTCCTCCGGGGAAAGGCGGCCGGCAGTCCGGCCGGGGTGCAAAAGAGAGGGGCCCAGATTGGCGTCGGCCCGGCGCTCGGTCAAGAAAACCTTGAGCGAGTGCACGTTTGGGGGCGGAGCGAGTGTGCTAAAACATCCCGGCGATAGGGTGGTCCTTCGCCGGCAAGTCCCAGAGGCCTGGGAGCAACGCGTGGTCAACGGCTCGGCGGAGCCCGGTAGGCGAATATGGAACAGCATTCCGACGGTTTGAAGGTCATGGTGATCGACGATTCCAAGACGATTCGTCGCACTGCGGAAACCCTGCTGAAAAAGGTGGGATGCGAGGTCATCACCGCCGTGGACGGCTTCGATGCCCTGGCCAAGATCGCCGATGGCCATCCGCGGATCATTTTCGTCGATATCATGATGCCGCGCCTGGACGGCTATCAGACCTGTGCCCTGATCAAGAACAACAGTGCATTCAAGTCCACGCCGGTGATCATGCTGTCCTCCAAGGACGGCCTGTTCGACAAGGCCAAGGGACGCATTGTCGGCTCCGATCAATATCTGACCAAGCCCTTCAGCAAAGAAGAGCTGCTGGGCGCGATCAGGGCCCATGTGCCCGATTTCGTCCCGGTAGAGCAAGCATCCTGAGTGCCGGCCGCAGAGCCGCGCCGCCTTATTCCGTATGGGGAAATCCATGGCTCGAATTCTGATTGTCGATGACTCGCCGACCGAGATGTACAAGCTGGCCGCCATGCTCGAGAAGCACGGGCACAGTGTGCTCAAGGCGGAGAACGGTGCCGATGGCGTGGCCCTGGCCCGCCAGGAGAAACCGGACGCCGTGCTGATGGATATCGTCATGCCGGGTCTCAACGGTTTCCAGGCGACCCGCCAACTGACCAAGGACACCGAGACCAGCCATATCCCGGTGATCATCGTCACCACCAAGGACCAGGAGACCGACCGGGTCTGGGGCAAGCGCCAGGGCGCCCGCGACTACCTGACCAAGCCGGTGGAAGAGAACACCCTGCTCAAGACCCTGAACGCCGTGCTGGTCGGCTGATGCCTGCCCGGCGCCCTCGTTACCGCGCATAAGGCCCAGGTCGAATGTCGCCTGCAGACACGCCCTTTCAACTCCTGCTCGAGATCGACCGGCGTTGCCGTTCGCTGGCCGCCGTGCTGCCTGCCCAGCAGGAGACGGCGCAGAGCTGGACCGGCATCGGCTTCCGCATGGGCGAGCGGCTGTTCGTCGCATCCATGGGCGAGGTGAGCGAGGTGCTGCACGAGCCGCGCTACACCCCGCTGCCGGGCGTGAAGAGCTGGGTGAGGGGGGTGGCCAACGTGCGCGGGCGCCTGCTACCGATCATGGACCTGTGCGAGTTCTTCGGCCGCGAGGCGGCGTCCCTGCGCAAGCAGCGCCGGGTTCTGGTGGTGGATTGCCAGGAGGTGTTCGCCGGACTGATCGTCGACGAGGTCTACGGCCTGCAGCACTTTCCGGTGGAGACCTTCGCCGAGCGGCTGCCGCCTCTGGAGGCGACGATCCAACCGTTCATCCTCGGGGTGTTCCAGTGCGAGCAGCCATGGCTGGTGTTCAGTCCACACGCACTGGCACGCAATGCCAGCTTTCTCGACGTGGCGTCGCGGCACTAGCCGGACGTCCCGTCCGTTATCGAAAAGATACCGGGACCATTCTGGACGGGCCCGGGATGGCAAGGGTGCGACCTTTGCCCTCAACGGCGCTCCTGGCGGGCGCTGCTCAATGTCGGGTCGGCCACGGGCCGGCTCATCGGCGGTACAGGGGACCGTCGTTCTGCGGGGTAAGACGGGGGAAGCATGCAAAGACACAACACGGACTCTCTATGGATGAGCCTGCGCAGCAGCGCCTGGCTGGCCGGATTCTTCGCAGTCCTGATCGTTTCCATCATTCTGCTGTTCGCCATCTTCACCTACCTCAACACCCAGGCGGTCAACGACCAGCAATACATCGCCCATGCCGGCGAGCTGCGCGTACTGTCCCAGCGCATCGCCACGAACGCCGGCGAGGCGGCGGCCGGCAACGGGCCGGCCTTCGCCCTGCTCAAGGAGTCCAGCATGGACTTCGAGCAGCGCTGGAACACCCTCAAGAATGGCGACGAGAAGAACGACCTGCCGCCGGCACCCTTCTCGGTGCAGGATACGATGGCGGCGGTGCAGGCCGACTGGGACTCCCTGAAGACCAACAGCGCCACCATCCTCGCTAGCCAGAAGGCCATCCTGTCCCTGCATGCGGTGGCGGCGACCCTGACCGAAACCGTGCCGCAGCTGCAGGCCGAGTACGAGAAGGTGGTCGAAAGCCTGGTGGCCGGCGGCGCCCCGGCTGTCCAGGTGGCGCTGGCCCAGCGCCAGGCGCTGCTGGCCGAGCGGATTCTCGCCTCGGTGAAGATGGTGCTTGCTGGCGGCAAGGATGCGATCGAGGCCGCCAACCGCTTCGGCGACGACACCGGGGAATTCGGTCGCGTGCTCAACGGCATGCGTCACGGCAATCCGGCCCAGGGCATTTCCCGGGTCAGCGATCCCAGGGCGCTCGAGCGTCTGGCCGGAATCGCCGAGCTGTTCCAGTTCGTCACCGGTTCGGTGGACGAGATCCTCGAGGCCTCGCCGGAGCTGCTCCAGGTGCGCGAATCGGTCGATGCGGTCTTCGCCGTTTCCCAGACCCTGCTGGATAAGGCCAAGACCCTGGCCCTCAGCCTCGAAGGACTGGCCGACGAGCGCGAGCTGACCTCCGTGGCCGGCTACGTGCTGGTCGTGCTGATGGTGGCGGCCATCGTCATGATCGCCCTGGTCATGATGCAGGGCACCCGCCAGCGGCTGATCGAAACCGCGGAGAAGAACGAGCGCAACCAGGCCGCGATCCTGCGCCTGCTCGACGAGATCGCCGACCTCGCCGACGGCGACCTGACCGTGGCGGCGACCGTGACCGAGGACTTCACCGGCGCCATCGCCGACTCCATCAACTACTCCATCGACCAGCTGCGCGAACTGGTGGAGACCATCAACCAGATGGCGCAGCAGGTGGCCAGCTCCGCCCAGGAAGCCCAGGCGACCGCGATGCACCTGGCCGAGGCCTCCGAGCACCAGGCCCAGGAAATCGCCGGCGCCTCGGCGGCGGTCAACGAAATGGCGGTGTCCATCGACCAGGTATCGGCAAACGCCGCGGAATCCTCGGCGGTGGCGGAGCGCTCCGTGGCCATCGCCAACAAGGGCAACGAGGTGGTGCACAACACCATCACCGGCATGGACAACATCCGCGAGCAGATCCAGGACACCTCCAAGCGGATCAAGCGCCTCGGCGAGTCCTCCCAGGAGATCGGCGACATCGTCAGCCTGATCAACGACATCGCCGATCAGACCAACATCCTCGCCCTGAACGCTGCGATCCAGGCGGCCATGGCCGGCGATGCGGGCCGCGGCTTCGCGGTGGTGGCCGACGAGGTGCAGCGTCTCGCCGAGCGCTCCTCGGCGGCGACCAAGCAGATCGAGGCGCTGGTGAAGACCATCCAGACCGATACCAACGAGGCGGTGATCTCCATGGAGCAGACCACCACCGAAGTGGTCCGCGGTGCCCGTCTGGCGCAGGACGCCGGGGTCGCCCTGGAAGAGATCGAGAAGGTCTCAAAAACCCTCGCCGCGCTGATCCAGAACATCTCCAACGCGGCGCGCCAGCAGGCCTCCTCGGCCGGCCACATCTCCAACACCATGTTCGTGATTCAGGAGATCACCTCGCAGACCTCCGCCGGTACCAGCGCCACCGCCATGAGCATCGGCAGCCTGGCCAAGCTGGCCAGCGAGATGCGCAAGTCGGTGTCCGGCTTCACCCTCCCGGAAACCGCGGACACGCTCTGAGCCGCCAGACCGCTCCGGACCGATACCGACAACGAGGCGGCGGCCCCGCGCGGGCTGCCGGGTGCGCATGAACGAAATTCGGGCTATACAGCCAAGAGGCGCCTGGGCGATGAAAACCTCGGCCGAGATGTCCGCGGCCGAGTTCCGCGACTGGCAGCGCCTGCTCGAGCAGCGCTGCGGCCTGGTGCTCGACGAGCAGCGCAAGCGCTTCCTGCAGATCGGCCTGAGCGCCCGCATGGGCGAACTGGGCCTGAGCGACTACGCCAGCTACTACCGACGGGTCATCGACGGGCCGCGGGGCGCGCTGGAGTGGCTGCAATTGCTCGACCGCCTGACCGTCCAGGAAACCTGCTTCTTCCGCCATGCGCCATCGTTCGCATTGCTCGAGCGTTATCTGCGTGCGCGCCTGGCGGCGGACGGGATGCAGCGCCCCTGGGCCTTCTGGAGCGTCGGCTGCTCCACGGGCGAGGAGCCCTACTCGCTGGCCATCACCGCCATGGAAGTGCTGGGCGGCGAGGTCGCGGCCCCGGCCGAGCGCTTCGGCGTCACGGCCACCGACATCAGCCGCAGCGCCCTGGAAAAGCTGGGCCGCGGGCTGTATCCGGCGCTCAAGCTGGAGCGCCTCGATGCAACGCTGCGCGAGCGCTATTTCACCGCCCACCCGGACGGGCGCTACAGGATTCTGCCGGGGCTGGCGTCGCGCGTATGCGGCACTCGCCTCAACGTGCTGGACCTGGCCAAGGCGCCGATGTCCGGCATGGACGTCATTTTCTGCCAGAACCTGCTGATCTACTTTCGTCGCTGGCGTCGCCGCGAGATCCTCAACCGGCTGGCCGAGCGCCTGGCACCGGGTGGACTCCTGGTGATCGGAGTGGGCGAGGTGGTCGGTTGGCAGCATCCGGACCTGGTGCCGGTGGCCGACCCTCTGGTACTGGCCTTCACCCGCAGGGGGTAGTTCACGTTGACTGGAGTCGCTATGGGTGATCGGCACGATTATGTCGCCTTGGAATGGGTCAAGGGCGAGATCGCGGAGACCCTGAAACAGGCCCGGCATGCCCTGGAGGCCTTTGTCGAGAGCCCGCAGGATCTATCGCGGATACGCTTCTGTCTGGCCTACATCCACCAGGTGCAGGGTACCCTGCAGATGGTCGAGTTCTATGGCGCGGCGCTGCTCGCCGAGGAAATGGAGCAGCTCGCCCAGGCCATGCTGGACGGCCGCACGGGGAGCCGCGGCGAGGCGCTGGAAGTGCTGATGCAGGCCATCCTGCAACTGCCGGTCTATCTTGAGCGGATCCAGACGGCGCGCCGCGACCTGCCGCTGGTGGTGCTGCCGCTGCTCAACGACCTGCGCGCCGCCCGCGGCGAGGGCCTGCTCTCGGAGGCCAGCCTGTTCACGCCCGATCTCCGTGGTCCTGCACCGCTGTCGGAGACGGCCCTGGCCGCCCTGCGCACTCCGGAGACCGCGACCCTGCTGCGCAAGCTGCGACAGATGCTGCAACTGGCGCTGGTCGGGGTCATCCGCGATCAGGACGTGCGCACCAACCTGGGCTATCTGGCGAAGGTCTTCGCTCGTCTGGAAAGCCTGTGCCGCCAGGCGCCGCTCGGTCCCCTGTGGGAGATCGCCGCCGCGCTGGTCGAGGGCCTGAGCGATGGCAGCGTGAGCCAGGGCAGCGCCCTGCGCGATCTGCTGCGCCAGGTCGAGAAGGAGCTCAAGCGGCTGGTGGAGCAGGGCATCGACGGCATCAACCAGCCGGCGCCGGAGGAGTTGCTCAGAAGCCTGCTGTTCTACGTCGCCAAGGCTCCGGCCGGCGGTGCGCGCCTGCAGGCGCTGAAGGCGCGCTACCGGCTCGACGAGGTGCTGCCCGACAGCGGCGTGGTGGACGAGGAGCGCGCGCGCCTGGCCGGCCCGGACCGCGACGCGATGCGCTCGGTGGTCGCCGCCCTCTGCGAGGAGCTGGTGCGGGTCAAGGACAGCCTGGATCTCTTCGTGCGCAGCGACCGTCGCCAGCTCGCCGAGCTGGAGGCGCTGCTGCCGCCGCTCAAGCAGGTCGGCGACACCCTTGGCGTGCTCGGTTTCGGCCAGCCGCGCAAGATCGTCCTCGGCCAGCTCGAGACCATCCGCAACCTGGCCCAGGGCCGACAGGAGCCGGGCGATGCCGTGCTGATGGATGTCGCCGGGGCGCTGTTGTACGTCGAGGCGACCCTCGCCGGCATGGTCGGCACCGCCGAGGAGCGCAGCCGCGAGGAGCACCTGCTGCCCACCACCGACGTGGCGCAGATCCACCAGATGGTGATCAAGGAGGCGCGCACCGGCCTTGAACAGGCCAAGGACGCGATCATCGAGTTCATCGCCTCGCAGTGGAACCACGAACACCTGCAGCGCGTGCCGGTGCTGCTGACACAGGTCCGCGGCGGGCTGGCGATGATTCCGCTGGCCCGCGCCGCCGCACTGCTCGATGTCTGCAACCGCTACATCCAGGAGCAGCTGCTGGTCGGTCGGGTGGTCCCGGATTGGCAGAGTCTGGACACCCTGGCCGATGCCATCACCGGCATCGAGTATTACCTCGAGCGCCTGAGCGAGGACCACGGCAGCGCCAGCGAGCGGCTGCTCGACGTGGCCGAGGAAAGCCTGGCCAGCCTCGGCTATCCGCTGATGGCGCAGCCGTCGATCCTGGACCGCGATGTCGTGGCGCCAACCGAGGTCGAGCCGGCTCTGGCTCCAGCTTCGGTTGTGACCCAGTCGGTAGAGCCCGCCGGGCAGCTGGAAGTCACTGGGGCAGACCGGTCAGCGGTCGATGTGCCGGATGCGGTACCGGAGACGCCGGCCATGCCCGAGGCCGCGCCCCCGCAGGCCGCCAGCGAGGCCCCGGCTGCACCGGCCGGATCTGGCGAGCCGCAGCCGACCCTCGCCGAGGTGCTGGCGGCGCCCGTGCAGCCGATCAATCCACCGGCCGGCGAGGTGCCGGCGAGCCTGCTGCCGCCGCCGGCCGACGAGGCGCCGGTGGACGAGGACCTGCTCGAGGTGTTCATCGAGGAAGCCGGCGAGGTGCTGGAGACCCTCGGCGAATACTTCCCGCAGTGGTGTGCCGACAGTACGGACAAGGAGGCGCTGACCGAGGTCCGCCGTGCCTTCCATACCCTCAAGGGCAGCGGGCGCATGGTCCGTGCGCTGATCATCGGCGAGCTGGCCTGGTCCATCGAGAACCTGCTCAACCGGGTGATCGACCACAGCATCCAGCCGGCCGCCGCGGTGCAGCAGGCGGTGGCCGACGTGTTGGCGCTGATGCCGGCGCTGGTCGAGGAGTTCGCCGCCAAGGCGCAGTGCCAGCGCGACGACGTGGACCGCCTGGCGGCCATCGCCCACGCCCTGGCTCTCGGCCAGGAGCCGGCCCTGTCCGCCCAGGCCGGGCAGGCTGCCGCGCAGCCGGCCGCCGATGCAGCCGCCGAGGCGCTCGACCCGCAGTTGCTGGAAATCTTCCGCAACGAGGCGGTCACCCACCTGCAGACCCTCGATCGCTTCCTCGAAGCCTGCGCCCAGGAGTTGCCGCAGGGCGTCACCGACGATCTGCAGCGCGCCCTGCACACCCTCAAGGGCAGCGCACACATGGCCGGCCTCCTGCCGATCGCCGAGATCGCCATGCCGCTGGAGCGGCTGGTCAAGGAGTTCAAGACCAACCTGATCCTCATCGATCTGGCCGAGGTCGAGCTGCTCGAGCGCGCGGCGCAACTGCTGCGGCGCGGTCTGGAACAGCTCGACGGCCGGCCGCTGGCGCCCATCGAGGGCAGTGCGGCCTTTCTCGACGCGGTCAGGCGGCTGCATCAGGAGCGCCTCGAGGCGGCCAAGGAGGGCTGGCAGGACGACAGCGGCGAAGTACGCGACCCGCGGCAGATCGGCCGCTTCCTGGCCGAGGACATGGATACCCTGCTGGACGCCGAGGCTCTGCTGCGCCACTGGCGAGCCCGGCCGGAGCAGCCGCCGGCGCTCGCCGCATTGCTCGGCGAGCTGGACACCCTCGGTGCCGGCGCCCGGCAGGCCGAGCTGCCCCAGATCGATGCGCTCTGCCAGGCCCTGCTGGCCCTGTACGACGCCGTGCAGGCTGACCGCCTGAGCCCCGGCGAGCGCTTCTTCGACGAGGCCGAAGCCGCCCACGAGGCGTTGATCGGCATGCTCGACCAGGTCGCCGCCGCCCTGGAGGTGACGCCGCAGCCCGAGCGCGTGGCCGCCCTGCAGGCCCTGCTGGAGATGCCGGCCGAGCCGCAGCCGGGCGACGCGGATGAGTGCCAGGCGGAAAGGTCCGTAGCCGCTCCGGACGAGCCCGGGGCGGTGCTCGTCGAACCTGCATCCGGGCAGGTGGCCATGGTGCCGCTGGAGGCCTTGCCGGGCGAGACGCCAGAGTTGGCGGATGGCATGCAGGTGGACGAGCCATCCATCCCGCTGCTTCACGAGCTGGATCTCGCCGGTGCGGAGCCGCTCGAACGGGGCACGGCGGAAGCCGCAGGTCCCGAATCTTTGTCGCTGGTACCGCTCGAGGCCTGGCCGGTCGAGACGGCGGAGCCGGCACCTGCAGTTGCGGCGAGCGAGACGTCCGTGTCTGCCTTCCATGCGCTGGGCCTGGACGACCTGGGGCTGCCCGATGTGGAGCCGGGCGAGCTGGAAAGCGCCAGGCTGGAGTCCGAGCCGGCCGCCCCGACCTTCGACGCCATCCTGCCGGACGAGGCCGGTCCGGACGACGATCTGACCGCGCTGTTCCTCGAGGAGGCGGTCGATCTGCTGGACAGCGCCGCCCAGACGCTGCAGCGCTGGTTGCGCCAGCCGGAGGACAGCCTGGCGCTGACCGCCCTGCTGCGCGATCTGCACACCCTCAAGGGCGGCGCGCGGATGGCCGGTGTCGCGCCGATCGCCGATCTCGCCCATGAACTGGAGAGTCTCTACGAACACCTGCTGGCGCATGCCCATCCGGATCTGGCGGGGCTCGGCGAGCTGCTGGAGCGCAGCCACGACCGCTTGGCGCTGCTCGTCGAGCGACTGCAGGCCCGCTTGCCGCTCGGCGAGCCGCAGGAACTGATCCTGGCCCTGCAGGGCTGGCGCCGGCAGATCGCGGCGGCCAGCCCCGAGGCCCGCAGCCTTCTGGCCGAGGCGCTGGAGCCGGTGGTCCTCGAGTCGGCCGGCGAGGCGCCGGCATTCGCCGAACCCTTCGAGGCCGCCGTGGAGACAGCGCGATTCGACATGCCGCGGATCGATTTCTTCACCGGCGAGGACGCACCGACCGGTGCCACGGCTCCGCCGGTGCCATCGCCTGGAGTCGAGAGTCCGCCTCCGGGGTTCGTGGTGTCGGATTACGATCTCGAGCTGGTGGAGATCTTCCTCGAGGAAGGTTTCGACATCCTCGAAAGCGCCGCTACCGCCCTCCAGCACTGGCTGGAGAACACCACCGACCGTGCGGCCCTGGAAGCCCTGCAGCGCGACCTGCACACCCTCAAGGGTGGAGCGCGGATGGCCGAGATCCGCGAGATCGGCGATCTCGCCCACGAACTGGAGTTCCTCTACGAAGGACTCGGCGATGGCCGGCTGACGGCCGGCCCGGCGCTCGCCGGGCTGTTGCAGGCCTGCCATGACCGGCTCGCCGGGATGCTCGAGGCGGTACGCGAGCGGCGCCCGCTGCAGGATGGCGAGGCGCTGATCGCGGCGATCCGCGACTGGTGCGCCGGGACGCCGGAGGTCGCCGCTCCGCAGCCGAGCATGCCGGAGACGGTCGTGCCGGAACTGCCGGCCGAGCGGCAGGCCGAGACTGGCGCTGCGCCCGTGGAGCCCGAGCCGGCCGTGGCGATGCGGGCGGAACTGCCGGGCGGCCTGCTGCTCGCCGCCAGCGATGCGTTCGCCGCCGTCGCCGCGGCCAAGGTCCTGCCGTTCGTGCAGCGGGCCGCCGAGGCCGCCCGGGAAGCCGCCGCCCAGCGTGCGCCGCAGGAGATGGTCCGGGTGCCGGCGGATCTGCTGGAGAGCCTGGTCAACCTGGCCGGGGAAACCTCGATCTTCCGTGGCCGGGTCGAGCAGCAGGTGAGCGACATCGTCTTCACCCTGGCCGAGATGGAATCCACCATCGAACGGGTGCGCGACCAGTTGCGCCGGCTCGACACCGAAACCCAGGCGCAGATCCTCAGCCGCTACCAGGCCGAGGCCGAGCGCGCCGGCTACGAGGACTTCGACCCGCTGGAAATGGACCGTCACTCGCAGCTGCAGCAGCTGTCGCGCTCGCTGTTCGAATCCGCTTCCGACCTGCTCGACCTCAAGGAAACCCTGGCGGCGCGCAGCCGCGACGCCGAGACCCTGCTGCTGCAGCAGGCGCGGGTCAACACCGAGCTCCAGGAAGGCCTGATGCGCACCCGCATGGTGCCCTTCGAGCGCCTGCTTCCGCGTCTGCGCCGGGTGGTCCGGCAGGTCGCCGGCGAGCTGGGCAAGCCGGTGGAGTTCAGCGTCGGCAACGCCGAAGGGGAAATGGACCGCAGCGTGCTGGAGCGCATCGTCGCGCCGCTGGAGCACATGCTGCGCAACGCCATCGACCACGGCATCGAGCCGGCCGAGGCGCGCCGTGCCGCTGGCAAGCCGGAGCAGGGCAGCATCCGCCTGGAGCTGCTGCGCGAGGGCGGCGACATCCTGCTCACCCTGGCCGACGACGGCGGCGGCATCCGCCTCGATGCGGTGCGCCGCAAGGCCGTCGAGCGCGGGCTGATGAAGCCCGACGCCCAGCTGTCCGACCATGAGGTGCTGCAGTTCATCCTCGAGGCGGGCTTCTCCACGGCGGACCGGGTCACGCAGATCTCCGGGCGCGGCGTCGGCATGGACGTGGTGCACTCGGAGGTCAAGCAACTCGGCGGCTCGATGAGCATCGAATCGACCCCCGGCGCCGGAACCCGCTTCCTGATCCGCCTGCCGTTCACCGTATCGATCAACCGGGCGCTGATGGTGCTCGCCGGCGAGGACCTCTATGCAGTGCCGCTGAACACCATCGAGGGCATCGTGCGGGTGGCACCCCGCGAGCTGGAGGCGCTCTACGCGCGCCGCGCCGACGGCCAGAAGGACCAGACGGGGCTCGAGTACGCCGGCAAGCGCTACGAGCTGCGCTATCTCGGCGAGCTGCTGGACAACGGTCAGCAACCCAGGCTGGCCGGCCAGCACATGCCGCTGCCGGTGATCCTGATGCGCTCCAGCGAGCAGGCGGTGGCGGTGCAGGTGGACGGTCTGGCCGGCTCCCGCGAAATCGTGGTGAAGAGTCTCGGGCCGCAGTTCGCCGTGGTGCCGGGAATCTCCGGCGCGACCATCCTCGGCGATGGCCGGGTGGTGGTGATTCTCGACCTGCTGGCGACCCTGCGCGAGCGCCAGGCCAGCCTGCAGCTGATCTCGCCGATCCAGCCCCAGGCGCCTGCCGAGACCGAGAAGGAGCGGCCGCTGCTGGTAATGGTGGTGGACGATTCGGTCACCGTGCGCAAGGTCACCGGGCGCCTGCTGGAGCGCCACGGCATGGACTGCATGACCGCCAAGGACGGGGCCGATGCCCTCGCTCAGCTGCAGGAGCGGCGCCCGGACGTCATGCTGCTGGACATCGAGATGCCGCGCATGGACGGCTTCGAGGTGGCTGCCCGGGTGCGCCACGACGAGCGTCTCAAGGACCTGCCGATCATCATGATCACCTCGCGCACCGGGGAGAAGCATCGCGACCGCGCGCTCGGCCTCGGCGTCAACGAGTATCTCGGCAAGCCCTATCAGGAGGCGCTGCTGCTGGAAACCATCCGCCGGCTGGTCAAGGAGCCTGAAGCACGATGAGCGCGCGTATCGCGGTGATCGCCGACACCTCGCTGCAGCGTCATGTGCTGCAGCAGGCGCTGGCCGGCAACGGCTATGAGGTGGTGCTCAACAGCGACCCGACGCGCCTCGACGCGCAAACCCTGGCGTCCTGCGCGGCGGATCTCTGGCTGGTCGACCTGGCCCAGCTGGAGGACACGCCGCAGCTCGACGAGTTGCTCGAAAGCAGCCAGGTGCCAGTGCTGTTCGGCCAGGGGCAGGCGCCGGAGCGTCACTCGGAGCACTATCCACGCTGGGAGCGGCGGCTGATCGGCAAGCTCAAGCGGCTGGTGCGCGACCCGGCCGAGGCGGTCGGGCCGACCCTTGCGGCGCTGCTCGACGAGGGCCAGCGCCCGAGTCGGCTGCCGCTGCCGGCGACGCTGCGTGAGAGCCCGCTGGCGGTCGGCCAGCCGCCTTGCCAGGTCTGGCTGCTGGCGGCCTCCCTGGGCGGCCCGGAGGCGGTCAAGGCCTTTCTCGACGCGCTGCCCGGCGGCCTGCCGGTCGCCTTCGTCTATGCCCAGCACATCGATCCCTCCTTCGAGTCGGCCCTGCCCCGGGCGGTCGGCCGGCACAGCCAGTGGCAGGTCGTGCCCGCGCGCCACGGCGGACCGCTGTGCTGCGGCGAGGTGGTGGTGGCGCCGATCCGTCGTGAGCTGGGCTTTGCCGAGGATGGCTCGCTGTCGATCGCCGAGCGCCCGTGGCCCGAGCCCTACAGCCCGTCGATCGACCAGATGATGCTCAACCTGGCCCGCCAGTTCGGCCCGCGCTGCGGGGTGATCGCCTTCAGCGGCATGGGCAGTGATGGCACCGCGGCGGCCGCCTACGTGCGCCGCCAGGGCGGCGAGATCTGGACCCAGCGGGCCAGCAGCTGTGCCTGTTCGAGCATGCCGGACAGCCTGCGCGAAGCCGGCTACAGCCAGCTCAGCGGAACCCCGCGGGAGCTGGCCGAGGCCCTGGTGCAGCGGCTGGCCGAGGAGTGTGCCGAATGAGGAACGAGGCCCGGGTCCACGCACCGAACCTGCAGGAGCACCCATGAATCAAGCTGCAAACCCGAACAGTGCCGACAGCCTGACCGCCCTGTTGCTGCCGCTGGCCGACCGGACCCTGCTGCTGCCCAACGTGGCGGTGGCCGAGATCATCCCCTACCGCGGCGTGCAGACCGCTGCCGATCTGCCGCCCTGGCTGCTCGGGCAGATCGGCTGGCGCGATCTGCGTCTGCCGCTGCTGTCCTTCGAGGCCGCCAGCGGCGGGCAGGCGCAGCTCGGCGCGACGCCGCGGGTAGCGGTGTTCAACGCCCTCGGCGGGCGGCCGCGGGTGAAGTTCCTGGCCCTGCTGCTGCAGGGCATCCCGCGCTCGCTCAAGGTCGACGCCCGCCTGCCGCGCGCCGAAGCCGCGCTGGCGCCGCTGGAGCTGGCGGTGGTGCAGGTGGAGGGCGGCGTGGCGCGGATTCCCGACCTTGAGGCGCTGGAGCGGAAGCTGGCGGATGCCGGGCTGATCTGAATGGCGGCGCCTGTCCGGTGCGCGGACGGCTCAGAAGTCTCCCCACAGCTGCTGGGCCACGCTCAGCGCCACCACTGGCGCCGTCTCGGTGCGCAGCACCCGCGGACCGAGGCGGGCGGCCCGATAGCCGGCACGCTGCGCCTCGTCCACCTCCGCCTCGGACAGGCCGCCCTCGGGGCCGATCAGGAAGGCCAGCGAGGCCGGCCGGACATGGCTCGTCAAGGGTTCGGCGACCGGATGCAGGACCAGCTTCAGCTCTGCCTGGGCAAGTGCCAGCCAGTCGCCCAGCGGCACGGGCGGGTGGATCGTCGGCAGCACCGAGCGGCCGCATTGTTCGCAAGCGCTGACGGCTATCTGCCTCCAGTGGGCCAGGCGCTTGTCCGCGCGCTCGTCCTTCAGGCGCACCTCGCAGCGCTCGCTGACCAGCGGGGTGATTTCCGCCACGCCCAGCTCGGTGGCCTTCTGGATCGCCCAGTCCATCCGCTCGCCGCGTGACAGCCCCTGGCCCAGGTGGATGCGCAGCGGTGATTCGGCCAGGCCGGGAAGCTGTTCGCGCAGCTCCACCTGTACGCGCTTCCTGCCGACATCGACCAGCTCGCCACGGAACTCGCTGCCGCTGCCGTCGAACAGTTGCACGGCGTCGCCGGCCGCCAGGCGCAGCACCCGGCCGATGTAGTGGGCCTGGGCTTCCGGCAGCTCATGGCGGCCGAGGGACAGGGGAGCGTCGATGAAGAAACGGGACAGGCGCATCGGATCATCCGGTCGGCAGGAACAGGGCCGGCAAGCTTAACCGCTGCCGCCAGCCGGCTGTAGAGGCTTGCGGCGGCCGGCGAATCCTGCGAAAAACCGCGGCGGCCCGGCCTGGGCGATTCAAGAGGAAAGGAGTGGCGATGTTCGAGATCCAGCCGTGGAGTCCCGAGGAGTACCGGGCGCAGACCCGCAAGAGCAGCCTGATCGTGGTGGCGATCTTCGCCGTGCTGGGGATGGGGTTGTCGACCCTGGCGGTGCAGCTGTTCGGCACGCCGGGCGGCGACAACCTGCGCTACAACCTCGGCGGGGTGATCGCCGGGGCGATCGTCACCGCCGCGATCCTGCGCGGCTACCTGAGCCGGCAGCCGTGGATGGCTGCAGCGGTATATGGCTGGCAGCTCAAGCGCAGCCTGATGAGCGTCACCAACATCATGCACTGCGTCGAGCAGGGCGTGGCCGCCGGCGATCCGCAGGCCATGCGGCTGCTGCGCTTCTATCACTTGGGCCTCGCCCAGATGTACCGGCTCGATGGCAACTCCAGCGCCCTGAGCCAGATGGTCCCCGAGATCGACCGGCACAAGGCGGCGATGGAGGCACAGGGGCTGGATACCGGGCAGGCCTGCCTGTATCCCGGCTGGGTCGAGGAGGTGAAGAGGGCCTTCCCGGTGCGCAAGAAATAATCCCGGAGAAACGCTGCCGCCTGCCCAGGCGCGGGTGCACCGGGACAGGCGAGGCCGGGCCTGCTCAGCCCGGATCGTGGAAGGTCGCCGGCGCGCCGGCCGGCAGCGCCACGCTGATGGCGGAGCGGGTGGCCAGGTCGATGCCCTCGCCGGCCACCTCGGCGAGGAAGTCGATCTCTGCCGGGGTAATCACGTAGGGCGGCAGGAAGTACACCACGCTGCCCAGCGGGCGCAGCAGGGCGCCGCGCGACAGGGCATGCTGGTAGACGGCGAGACCGCGGCGTTCCTGCCAGGGGTAGGGGGTCTTGCCCGCCTTGTCGGCGACCATCTCGATGGCCAGGGCCATGCCGGTCTGGCGCACCTCGGCGACGTGCGGATGATCCTTCAGGTGGGCGGTGGCCTGGGCCATGCGCGCGGCCAGCGCCTTGTTCTTCTCGATGACGTCGTCCTGCTCGAAGATGTCCAGGGTCGCCAGTGCGGCGGCGCAGGCCAGCGGGTTGCCGGTGTAGGTGTGCGAGTGCAGGAAGGCGCGCAGGGTGGCGTAGTCGTCGTAGAACGCCTGGTAGACGGTGTCGGTGGTGAGCACCGCGGCCATCGGCAGGTAGCCGCCGGTGAGCGCCTTGGACAGCACCAGGAAATCCGGGGCGATGCCGGCCTGCTCGCAGGCGAACAGGGTGCCGGTGCGGCCGAAGCCGACGGCGATCTCGTCGTGGATCAGGTGCACCTGGTAGCGGTCGCAGGCTTCGCGCAGGAGCTTGAGGTAGACCGGGTGGTACATGCGCATGCCGCCGGCGCCCTGGATCAGCGGCTCGACGATCACCGCGGCGATCTCGCCGTGATGCTCGGCCAGTGTCCGCTCCATGTGGGCGAACATGGTCCGCGAGTGTTCCTCCCAACTCACCCCGTCCGGGCGCAGGTAGCAGTCCGGGCTCGGCACCTTGAAGGTGTCCAGCAGGAGCGGCTTGTAGGTGTCGGTAAAGAGCGCCACGTCGCCCACCGACATGGCCGCCACGGTCTCGCCGTGGTAGCTGTTGGTCAGGGTGACGAAGCGCTTCTTCTCCGCCCGGCCGCAGTTGCGCCAGTAGTGGAAGCTCATCTTCAGCGCCACCTCGATCCCCGAGGAGCCGTTGTCGGCGTAGAAGACCCGATCCAGCCCGGCCGGGGTGATCGCCACCAGCCGCTCGGACAGCTCGATCGCGGGCCGATGGCTGAAGCCGGCCAGCATCACGTGCTCCAGGCTCTCCAGCTGCTCCTTGATGCGCGCGTTGATCCGCGGATTGGCATGGCCGAAGACGTTCACCCACCAGGAGCTGACCGCATCCAGATAGCGCTTGCCGTCGAAGTCCTCCAGCCACACTCCTTCGCCGCGGCGGATCGGGATCAGCGGCAGGCGTTCGTGATCCTTCATCTGGGTACAGGGATGCCAGAGCACGGCGAGGTCGCGCTGCATCCAGTCGGCGTTGAGGCTCATGAAAACTCTCCTGGAAACGATCGGCGAGAGCCTAGCAGAGGCGCGTCGGGCTTTGCTGCCCGATGCCGGCCATGGCTGGCTGCCAGCAGGGCGCTCGCGTATGCTCGCGCCGCGCGCACGGGGGTGTGCGACAACTCATTGAATCGGGGGCGGGAAAACATGTTCCGAAGCTGGCTGCGGGGGACCGCACTTGTCGGGATGGGGCTGTTCAGCGTGGTGGTGCTGGGCAAGGAGAAACAGCCGACGGCACTGGTCGTCGGCGGCGGCTTGGCCGGTCTGGCCGCGGCCTGGGAGCTGCAGCGCGACGGCTGGCAGGTCACCCTGCTGGAGGCCCGCGCCAGCGCCGGCGGCCGCTCCAGCCTGGCCGGCGACGAATGGATCGGCAGCGCCAGGGTGCAGCCGCTGCTCAACGACTACCTCGCGCACTTCAAGCTGAAGGCCCAGCCGGTTCCCGAGGCGGTGCGCGGCACCGGCTACCTGATCGACGGCACCTACTTCAGCGCCGCCGAGCTGGCGAAGCAGCAGCCGGCCACCGCCGAGGGACTGAAGCGCTACGAGCAGGCGATCGACGCGCTGGCGGCGTCGATCAAGGACCCGCTCGACCCGGCCTCCGACCGCAAGCTGTTCGCCCTCGACCAGGGTAACGCGGCGCGCTGGCTGGACGAGCTGAAACTGCCGATCACCGCCCGCCAACTGGTCAACCAGCGCATCCGCTCGCACTACGACGAGCCGTCGCGCCTGTCGCTGCTCTACCTCGCCCAGCAGACCCGGGTCTACCGCGGCATCGACACGGGCGAGCTGCGCGCCGCCCGCCTGCCCGGCGGCAGCCAGGTGCTCGCCCAGGCCCTGGTCAAGGCGCTGAAGACGGTCAAGACCGGCGTGCGGGTGTCGGCCATCAGCCAGGACCGCACGGGCGTGACGGTCAAGGCCGGGGACGTTGGCTACAGCGCCGACTACCTGGTACTGGCCGTGCCGCTGCGCGCCCTGGGGCAGATCCAGTTCAGCCCAACGCTGCCGGAGCGGCACCGCGGCGCGCTGCAGGGCACCAGCTACGGTTGGCGCGACCAGTTGCTGCTGAAGTTCAAGAGCCCGGTATGGGAGAGCAAGGCGCGCCTGAGCGGCAACATCTACAGCAACCAGGGCCTCGGCATGCTGTGGGTCGAGCCGGCGACCAGGGGCGGCGCCAACGTACTGATCAACCTGTCCGGCGACAATGCCCGCCTGCTCAAGGCCTTCGGCGACCGCCAGGTGGCCGACCAGTTGCTGATCCGTCTGCATGAGCACTACCCCAAGGCCCGCGGCGCCTTCACCGGCTACGAGATCCGCCGCTACAGCGGCGACAGCGGCCTCGTCGGCGCCTACCTGGCCTACGGGCCGGGGCAGATCAGCCGCTACTGGCGGCTCTGGGAGCAGCCGCTGGAGCGCGTGGCCTTCGCCGGCGAGCATACCGACCCGCTCTATCCGGGTACCTTGGAGGGCGCCCTGCGCAGCGGCAAGCGCGCCGCCGGACAACTGCGCGAGCTGTACGCAGGACGGCCGGTGCCAGCGCCGCAGATCACCCGGCTGGACCAGCCGGCGGCCGTACCGCCCAAGGTCGCAGCCGAGGCGCCGGCCGAGGGCGAGCGCAAGCCCGGCTTCTTCGCCCGCCTGGCCCAGCTGTTCCGCTGACGGACCTCCGGCGCGGCTTCCGTTGCCGCGCCGGGGCGTTCGGATATCGAACGATTCGATCTTTCCAAGCGAAAAATTCCGCTTTAAATCGATAATTGAGCCGCTAGGCTGTGCACATCCCCGAATCAAGGAATGTCGCACATGCAATGGCGCAACTCCCCCTTCTGTTTCGGCCTGGTCAGCATCCTGCTGCACTGGGCGGTGGCGCTGACGGTCTTCGGCCTGTTCGGCCTGGGCCTGTGGATGCGCGGCCTGGACTACTACAGCGCCTGGTACCGCACGGCTCCGGACATCCACAAGAGCGTCGGTATCCTGCTGTTCCTGGTCATGCTGCTGCGCCTCGCCTGGCGCTTCGTCAGCCCGCCGCCAGCGGCCCTGCCCAACCACGGCCCCCTGACCCGGCTGGGCAGCCACGCCGGCCACGCCTTGCTCTACCTCGGCCTGTTCGCACTGACGATCAGCGGCTATCTGATCTCCACCGCCGATGGCCGGCCGATCTCGGTGTTCGGCTGGTTCGAGGTGCCGGCGCTGCTCAGCGGCCTGCCCAACCAGGAAGACGTCGCCGGCGAGGTGCACGAACTGCTCGCCTGGGCCCTGGTCGGCCTCGCCGTCGTGCATGCCCTGGCCGCCCTCAAACACCACTTCATTGACCGTGACACGACCCTGCTCCGCATGCTCGGACGCGCTCCCCGCTAACCTAAGGAGAACATTCATGCTGAAGAAGACTCTCGCCGCTCTGGCACTGGGTTCCGCCCTGCTGGGCGCCGGCCAGGCCATGGCCGTCAACTACGTGATCGACAAGGAAGGCCAGCATGCCTTCGTCAACTTCAAGATCAGCCACCTGGGCTACAGCTGGCTGTACGGCACCTTCCGCGACTTCGACGGCAACTTCAGCTTCGACGCTGCTCAGCCCGAAGCGAGCAAGGTGCAGGTGAACCTGAAGACCGCCAGTGTCGACTCCAACCACGCCGAGCGTGACAAGCACCTGCGCAGCCCGGATTTCCTCAACGTCGCAAAGCACCCGACCGCGACCTTCGAGTCCACCTCGGTCAAATCCACCGGGCAAGATACTTTCGACATCGCCGGCAACCTGACCCTCAACGGCGTGACCAGGCCGGTGGTGATCGCCGCCAAGTTCATCGGCGAAGGCAAGGACCCCTGGGGCGGCTACCGGGCCGGCTTCGAGGGCCGTACCAGGCTGAAGTTGAAGGACTTCGATATCCAGAAGGATCTCGGTCCGGCCTCCCAGGAGGTGGAGCTGATCCTCTCGATGGAGGGCGTTCGCCAGTAGGCGGATCGGGGTGCCATTCACGAAAAAGCCGGCGCGAAGCCGGCTTTTTTACTGTTCGCCATTTTTCGCCCCTTTCCGCAGACCCTAGATTCTACGGGACTTCCCGCCTATCATCCGTCCGCAAGCGTCCGCTCAATACCGCCTAAATCCTCTGCCAAGGTGTGGGCCAAGGTGTGGGCTGAAAGGTGTTGGCTGGCGATCACAGAAGGAGAAGGGCGATATGGCGGGAACCCTTAACGCAAAGACCGTGGCGAGCCTGGAGAAAGCCGGCACGCCTGGGATGACCAGCGACGGGGCGGGGCTGTACTTCAAGGTGGGCAGGACCGGCGGGGCGAGCTGGATATTCCGATACAAGATCGCCGGCAAGAGCCGCTACATGGGGCTGGGCAGCTATCCCGAGGTCAGCCTAGCCGATGCGCGCGCCCTAGCTGCCGACGCTCGCAAGCTGACCGCCGTGGGCAAAGATCCCCTTGCAGCCCGTGATGCCGAGCGGGAGGCGCACCGGGAAGCCCAGCGACTCCGGGAGGCCAAGCGCATGCCCTTCATGAAGCTGGCCACCGACTTCATGGCGGCGCACGGGGCGAGTTGGTCGGACAAGTGGCGCCGAGGCTGGCTGCGCAAGCTGGAGCTGTACGCCTTCCCTCATGTGGGCATGCTGCCCGCCGACGAGATCGACACGGAGCAGGTGCTGCTGGTGCTGCAACCGATCTGGGCCGACAAGGCTCGCACCGCCGATGAAGTGCGTGGGCAGATCGAGCAGATACTCGACGCCGCCAAGGCCCGAGGTCTGCGCTCCGGCGAGAACCCAGCCCGCTGGCGTGGGCATCTGGAAAACCTGCTGAGCAAGGCGGAGAAGAAGAAGGCGAGGAAGCGCCAGCACTTTCCGGCGATGGCATGGCGCGAGGTGCCGGCGCTCATGGCCAGGCTGGCCGAGATCGACACCTACGACGCCGTGGCGGCCCGCCTGCTGATCCTGACCGGCGCCCGCTTGCACATGGTCCGCTTCGCCGAGTGGGCCGAGATCGACCTGGAGGTAGGCGTGTGGTCGCTGCCTGCCGAGCGGATGAAGATGCGCCAAGCCTTCGACATCCCCCTGGCGGCCGAGGTTGTCGAGCTGCTGCGCCAGCTTCCGCGCATCGAGGGCAGCCCCTATCTATTCCCCGGTCGCGGCAAGAGCGGCGTCATGCACGCCAACGCCATCCGCAACCTGCTTCACGGCCTGGGGCATGCCGACGTGACCCGCCACGGCTTCCGCTCCAGCTTCCGAGACTGGTCCGGCGAGCGAACCCATCATCCGCGAGAGGTCTGCGAACTGGCGCTGGCGCATGACGAGCGCAACCAGACCGAGGGCGCCTATTCCCGCTCCGACTTCTTCGAGAAGCGCCGTGCCTTGATGGCCGAGTGGGCGAGGTTCATCACCAGCCCGCCAGCAGAGAACGTCATTCAAGGCGACTTCAAGCGCGCCTGACCGAATATCGGCCAGCCTAGGGTCGCTCCCGAAAAGCGGACTTCCCACCCGCCTGGCTGGCCGACCTATTCAAGATGGGAGCGCCTGGGAGGCGTGAAGATGGCGAAGAAGAAGGTGAAGAAGGAAGACATTGCCCTCGATGATCCATGGCTGAGAGGGGCAGACGTTAAGCATGAGGAGTTGGCCGCCGAGCTATCGTTTCTCAAGACTGGCCATGACCCGGTGGCCGCTCGAAGCATCATCGAGTATTTCCATGAGCGCATGAGCAACGGCCTTTCATACGACAAGAACATTCTCCATGACCTGATGGCGCACGTGTTTGCGGGCATTGTCGCGGGCAAATCTGCCGACCAGGCCTTTGGTTTAAAACTGGTGAGGGGCGGATACGAGCGCCCGGATACGATAGAACGCGACGTGCCGGCAGCGGCAAGCGTGATGCTGCTAATGCGGAAAAAGAAAACATGGGAGCAGGCGATAGGAGAAACGGCAGACCGCTTCTTCCCTGATGAAAATAGCGAAAGGACGGTTGAGCGCGCCTACGCGAAATACCGCGAAGAGCTTGAAACCTGTACCGACGAGCAGCTTCGGGAGACGATAGGGCCAGACTAAACCCCACTGCCACCATAAAGCGCTTTATGGTGGTTTAGTACCGACCGCAAGAATGTAATTCCATCCGCAGCCATCCGTAGCACAGCGCTACAAGTCAAGAGGTAACGACCGATGGCTGTACCCAATCGCGAACTGGCCGCTGAGCGTGCCGCGCATCGCATCCAGCGCCGCATCATGCGGTTGCCGGAAGTGAAAGCCGCCACGGGCTTTGGCCGCACCAAAATCTACGAGCTGATGAAGGAGGGGCGCTTTCCCAAGGCTCGGCGCATCGCTTGCTCGAATGCCTCCGGCTGGGATTCCTTGGAGGTGGAAGCCTGGATTAACGAGCAACTGGACGGGGAGGCTTAAAATGGAAGAAGGCCACTCCCTCTACCGGCAGAGCAGCCCGTCGCAAGGCCAGTCTACCACCATCGCTATCCGCGACCATCAGATGTCCATCGTCGAGTACCAAGGCCAGCGAGTTGTCACGCTGGCCATGATCGATGAGGTTCACAAGCGCCCGAAGGGTACTGCGAAGCGCAACTTCAACAAGAACAAGACCACCATGATCGATGAGGAGGACTATTTTTTGGTGCCCCATTCTCAAAAGTACGAAATTCGTACTTTTGGAATTGAAGTCCCGTCGCGTGGCCTGATCTTGCTGACCGAATCGGGCTACCTGATGTTGGTGAAGAGCCTCAATGATGATCTTGCCTGGAAAGTTTATCGCCAACTGGTGAAGAGCTATTTCCGCCATGCTGCTGCTCCGGCCGAACTTTCGCGCCTGGAGCTTCTGGAAATGGCCTTGGCCAGCGAACGCGAGAAAATTCAGGCCATCGCCGAGCGCGACCATGCCATCTCCGATCTTGAGGCAGCAAAACCGGCTGTCGAGTTCTTTGATAGCTACGCTAAGGCTGACGGCCTCATGACCTTCCGCCAAGTCGCCAAGCTTCTGGATGCCAACGAACGTGAGTTTCGCAGGTTCCTGGTAGACCAGCGGATCATGCATCTCCTTAACGGTGAGTGGACGCCATACCAGCCGCGTATCAAAGCTGGCTACTTCAAGGTGAAGATCGGCATCAACGAGCGCAACAACCACACATTCAAGCAGGCACTGTTCACGCCGAAGGGTATCGAGTGGATCGCTGGCCTGTGGCGCCGGCGCATGGAAGACCCGTTCTCCGCGAGGGGCCGCGCATGACCATCCAGGCCCTGCTCCTCCTCGGCGTCTTCGCCATCGACCACATGCGCCAGGCCATTGCCGCGCTGGTGTTCTTTACCCACCTGCTTCCGGCCATTGCCAATCGCCCCCTCCATCGCTACTCTGCGCAGGTCACGGTAAGTCCCGTGGCCGGGTTTCGCAGCCCGAGAAAGCAAAAGGCGCACAAGCGCCCCAAGACCATTGCAGGCGCTCTTTTTTTGCGTCCGCAATGCTGCTCTATGGTGGCCGTGTGTGGGGCACCTTCGGGTGCGCCGGGTTCCTTTTGCCCCGGTACTGCGAACCCACGCACGGCTGCCACCAATCACCGTTTCGCAGCGGCTGGTGGTAGCTCCTACTCAGCAAAAGGAGCAGCACCCCATGAAGCACGACCCCGCCCTCAATCCGTCCGCACTCCGACAACGTGCCGCCGCGCATCGGGCCATGGCCTTGGCCGCCCTGCATGCCAATTCGTCCCTGTCCGTCCGCCTGCGCCGCTACAACGACCACATGGCCAAAGCCCGCGCCCTGGAAGCGCAAGGCGGTGTGCAATGAGCTGCCCCAACTGGAACTCTCTGATGCCGAACTTTGAGGCCATCCAGGCCATGAGTCCGGAGAAGCTGGAAGCCGCAGCCATGGCGGCCGATAGCTATTCCTTGACCCTCGGTCACGGGATCGCCGCCATCGGCAACCTGCTGGCGGGCGCCGCATCGAGCAATCAAGGCCTCGATCCTGCTGCGATCCACGACCTGGGCTGGCTGCTTGAATCGCTCGGGAAGCTCTCCGCCAAGCTGGCCGACACCGGCAGCGGGATCGACATCGAGCGCAACCGCCGCAACACCCAGCGCGAGGACTAACCCATGACTGATTTTCAACGCTGCCAGTCGGTGGCGACGGGATCGGCTTGTCCGGAGAAAGCCGCCGGACTGTTCGCCCCGCGCCACCTGGAGCTGATCCGCGAAGCGCAGCAGGCGCTCCACCGTGCTACCGCAGAGGGATGTTCGCCCGAGGACATGACCGCCTGGCAGGTTGCTGCCGAGCGGCTGGCCGTGGCGCTGGTCGCCCGCCTGGAGGGCATCGAGGGCGACAACCATGAATAACGCCTCTTTTATCCAGCGCGTCGCGGAGGCCGCCCTCGCTGCCGTAGACAGCCTTCTCTCCGAATGGCTGCCGGATGGCAAGCGCAAGGGCGCCGAGTGGTGGGCGCGCAACCCCACGCGCGGCGACCGCCATCCCGGCAGCTTTTCCGTGTCGCTGGAGTCCGGCCGCTGGCATGACTTCGCCAGCGGCGACGGTGGCGGCGACTTCGTGTCGCTGCTCGCCTACCTTCTCCGCTGCGGACAGATGGATGCCGCCTTGATGATCGCCGAGCGTCTTGGCATCCCCGTCTACGGCCAGCCGAAGCGCGACTTCTTGCAGGAGGAGGCAGAGCGCCAGCGCATCGCCCGTCAGCGGAAGCAGCGCCAGCAGCAGGACGAGGCCGAGCAGTATCAGCGCCAGCAGGCCGCCGCCGTCGAGGCGCAACGCCTGTGGAGCGCCAGCGCCCCGGCTGCGCCCGATCACCCGTATCTGGTCCGCAAGGGCATTCAGTCGCATAACGCCCGCCAGCAAGGCGACGTGCTGCTGATCCCGCTGTATGCCAACGAGGCGCTGGTGAACCTGCAACGCATCTACCCGGATGGCCGCAAGCGCTTCCTGTCCGGCGGCAGGGTGAAGGGCGCCTATTCGTTGCTGGGCCACCCGGAGCCAGGCAAGCCGCTTTACATCTGCGAGGGCTGGGCGACCGGGGCGACGCTCCACGAGTACGAAGGTGCCGCCGTCGCCTGCGCTATGAACGCCGGCAACCTGCTTGCGGTCGGGCAGTACCTGCAACGGCACTACCCCGATGCCGAGCTGGTCATCGCCGGCGACGACGACCGCCAGACCGAGGGCAACACCGGCCGCGACGCCGCGAATGACGCGGCCCTGACCATCGGTGCCGAAGTGACCTTTCCCGCCTGGCGCGGCGATGAACCGCTCCACCTGTCCGACTTCAACGACCTTGCCACCTGGAGGGCCGCCCATGAGCAAGCCTGAAGCACCCGCACTGACCCTCATCACCAAACCCATGCCGCCCACGGTGACGCCAGAGCGCCCCTGCTGGGGCGTCTATGCGGGGCGGGTGCAAAACGAGAATGGCGCCATGCTCAAGCCGGGCGTGTACTGGCACGGCTACCGGCGCACCAAGGAAGACGACGAGGCCGAGCCGAGCGACGGTAGCGAGCGCCCCCTGCGCGACGAATGGATCGCTTCGCCGGTGTTCGTCGAGGCGCGTACCGTCAACAGCGACGACGACACCGCCGGCCGCCTGCTGCGCCTGGTGACGGACAGAGGCGAAAGGGAGTGGATCATGCCCATGGAGATGCTTGGCGGCAGCGGCGAGGAAATCCGGCGCGCCCTGTTCGCCATGGGCGCGGAGATCGCCCCGCGCCAGCGTGGCCGCCTCATGGAGTACCTGCTCGACCAGCGGCCCCGCCAGACCATCGTCACCACCAGCCGGCCGGGCTGGCATGCGTCCGGGGTGTTCGTGCTGCCCCACCGCACCATCGGCGGCGACGGCGTGCGCTACCAGTCATCCGGCCGAGTGCCGAACCTCTATGCCTCCAAGGGTGAGCTGGCGCAGTGGCAGAGCCTGGTTGCTGCCCGCTGCCTGGGCAACCCGGTGCTGACCATGGCCGTCGGCTGTGCGCTGGCCGGTCCGCTGTTGAGCAAGGTCGGCGTGAACGGTGGCGGCGTCCACCTGGTCGGCGACAGCTCCAGCGGGAAGTCGCTGGCGCAACTGATCGGCGCTTCGGTGTGGGGCGACCCTGGTGTGTTCGCCGCCAGTTGGGACATGACCAAGGGCGGGCTGGAAATCGAAGCCGCCTCGCGCAACGACACCCTGTTGCCGTTGGACGAGATCACGCGCGCCGATGCGCGCCGCATTCAGGAGATGGCCTACGCTCTGGCGAACGGCCAAGGCAAGGGCACCATGACCCGCGAGCGCGAAGGACGCGCCAAGCTCCACTGGCGCCTGCTGACCATCTCCAGCGGCGAGCGCTCGCTCTCCGAGCATGCGGCCATCGGCGGCAACCCGGCCCATGCCGGCGCCGAGCTGCGCATGGTGGACGTGAACGCCGGCACCCGCACGTACCGCGCATTCGATGATGTTCACGGTATGGACGGGGAGAGCTTCCACCGAGCCCTGACCGTTGCTGCTGGCCAGCACTACGGGCACCTGGGCCAGGCCTTCGTCGAGAAACTGATCGCCGGTTACGACCGCGACGAGATGCTGAAGGACTTCGACAAGGTGCGCGCCCAGTTCCAATCCGACAGCGCGCAGGCCGGACGGGTGGCCGACCGCTTCGCCGTCATCGCCCTGGCCGGCGAGCTGGCCATCGCCTATGGACTGCTGCCCTGGCCGACCGGCACCAGCCTGAAAGACAGCCAGTTGCTCTACCGCGAATGGCTGGAGCGGGTGGGCAGCGGCAACGCCGAGGACCGGCAGATCCTCGCCGGCATCGCCAGCTTCATCGAGCGCCATGGCAGCAGCCGGTTCTCTGACGTGAACGCAAGCGAGGTGGAAAGCCGGGTGTTCGACCGCGCCGGGTACTGGGAGATCGAGCCGAATCGCCGGCTGTACCTATTCAACAAGTCCGGGCTGATCGAGGCGGCCGCAGGCTTCGGCCTGGCACGGATCGTCAAGGCGTTGGAGGCGGCCGGCGTGCTGGCCAAGCGGGACGGCGACAAGAAGCGCCACACCAAGAACTATCGCCTTCCCGGAGGCGGCCAAGCGCGGCTGTACGTCATCGACCCAGAGCGCTTGGAGAACGACGGAGGCCAGCCATGATCGCCCGTACTCAACCCCGATTCAGCCAATTACATGCACATAGGAACCTGAAATCGGTGGCAACGGCGGCAACGATGGCAACAGCCAGGGATAACGCGGCCTCCAGCCGTTGCCACATAGAAAAAAGAAGTGGCAACAGGTGGCAACACACATCACCTTGTGAATATAAGCTATCACTTTCTTATGTCGTTACGTTCTGTCTGTTGCCACCCGAAAAGTCAGTGGCAACGGATTGCCACCCTGGAGGCCGCGTGGCACTAGGCGTTGCCGCCGTTGCCGTTGTTGCCACGATTTTTCAAACGTGTGTATATGGTGCTTGGGCTGATGCGAGGAGGTGCGCATGAGCCTGCTGGCGAAGTTGTTCGATCAGTTGGAGGAGTCTGCCGCCGATCATCAGCCGATCTCCCTGGTGGAGATCGCCAGCGCACCGACAGCTGTTGACGCACAGACCGCCAAGACGGCCAGCATCCGCCCGACCCGGACCGACCGACCAGCGCCGGCGGAGCAGCAAGCCGCCATCGTCGAGCAGCAGGTCGACGAGCCGCAGCACGTCATCCGCACAGCCGCTACGGCGTCGCCAGCATGGCGAGAGGCGCGCGACCAATACCATGCCCACCTGATGAGCTGCCGCGCCTGCTACGCGCCCAATGGTCGCCACTGCGCCTTTGGTGCCGAGCTGCGCGCCATCTACGACGCCACGCCCTGGAGCTGACCGCCAGCCGTGCGAACCCGAGGCGGCCGGGGCAACCCGAGTTGATGTCACTCCCCGCTGGCCGCCATGATCTGAAGCCCTTGAGTGCGAGGAACAAGCAATGAGCAAGAACAGGTTATTTTTCGACCAGCCCAAGACGCGCCTTATCGTTTCCGTCGAACTGGACACGGTGGAAGCCATTGATCGGCTGATCGGCCCCCCCTACGGGAGCAAGCATCCGGCCAAGGGCAACAGGTCGGAGTTCGTGCGCCTGGCCATCGAGGAGAAGCTGGCGCGCGACCTGGCAGACCGGCAGCGCCTTGGGGCTGCATAAGTCGCTGCTGATTTTCGGAGTCCTGAAAGGCGGCTGGCTTTGATGATTTCGAGACCAGTCGTCGCGCGCGAGCTTGGCCAGCAAGCTGCTTGCAGAGCACCTGCCCGAGTTTTGAGAGCAATACGCGCGCGTGCGAGGCCCAGCATCTGAAATAGACCGAAATAGACAAAGGAGGCGCTGGCGGCGGTCGAGCGCCAGCAGGGCGGCAAGCCGAACGCGCGCTACTCGGTGCAGATCGGCGGCGAGCGCGTGACCAACAAGAAGGGCATAGAGGCAGCCAAGCTATCAGGCAAAACCGCCGGTGCAAGGGGGCTTTCCCATATTATCGAGGCCCGCCAGCGCAAGGATAGCAAGAGCGCTGAAGGCGCTTTGCGGTTGCTCGATGGGGTGGTGGAAGCGATCGCCAAGGGGGAAGAGTTCAACCGGATAGCAGTCGGCAAGACTACCCGTGGGGCGTGGAACACGACGACATGATCGTCTGGATGACCAAGCGGGAAGGAAGCAACGCCTGGGTGGTAACGGGTTATGAGAAAAGGCCCGATGGACGAGCGGCAGGGAGAGCTACCGACAGGCCTACGCACGCCGCCGCTTCGCGTACCCGCGACGACGTGGGAGCGGGTAATTCAAATAATGGCAGAGACAATGGCCAAATCAATTCCATACCGTCGAGGATCTTCGTCGCGGACTGCTCGGCCTTTACTCGGATGGAGCCATCCGTAAGGCTCGCGCGCTGCTCGTCGGCCTTGGCGCAATCACAGAGCGCAAGAACCAAATCGCGGTACTTATCGTGATACCTCGGAGCCGTAGGGCAACGGTGGCAGCCCAAGTTCCTTGAGGAACTCATTGTGTTTATCGGTGGCGGTCTTGATCTTCTGATCCAGTGCCACAAGCTCGGCATGCACGGCCGTCAGGTCAATCTCTTCATCGGCAACTGCCGTGCTGACGTAACGCGAGATATTCAGGTTGAAGTCGTTCTCCTCGATTTTTTGCATGCTTACCCGTCGCGCATAACGCGGCACTTCATCAGGGCGTTGCTTGTAGATCTCGATAATTTTGTCGATATGCCGGTCTGCCAGCTGGTTCTGGTTCCGACCCTTCTCGAAGTGCTCGGCCGCGTTGATAAACAGCACATCATCCGATCTCTTGCACTTTTTCAACACCAGGATGCAGACCGGGATACCCGTTGAATAAAACAGATTGGCCGGCAGTCCGATCACGGTATCGATGTGTCCATCCTGCAGTAGCTTGCGGCGAATACGCTCTTCCGCTCCGCCCCGAAACAGCACACCGTGCGGCAGGATGATGGCCATCACGCCGTCATCCTTCAGGTAGTGCAGCCCGTGCAGCAGGAAGGCGAAGTCCGCCGCGCTCTTGGGCGCCACACCATGGTTTTTGAAGCGCATGTCTTCGCTGATGGCGTCGCTCGGGTCCCAGCGATAGCTGAATGGCGGATTGGCCACCACCGCATCAAACTGCGGTTTCTTCGCCGGATTGGTCTCGCGCAGGAAGTCCCAGGCGTTGGTCAGTGTGTCGCCGTGGTAGATCTCGAACTCGGTGTCCTTAACCCCGTGCAGCAGCATGTTCATGCGCGCCAGGTTATAGGTGGTGACGTTGTATTCCTGCCCGTAGATCTTGCCGATGCTACCGCCCGCGTCCTTCATGCGGTGCCGGATGTTCAACAGCAACGAGCCCGAGCCACAGGCAAAATCGAACACACTCTCCAGCTTCTTGCGCGGACCTGTCTCAGGCGCCTGGCCGTCGAGCGTTACGATGGCCGACAGAATTTTTGAAGCCTGCTGCGGCGTGTAGAACTCACCCGCTTTCTTGCCCGAGCCCGCCGCAAACTGGCCGATCAGATACTCATAGGCATCGCCCAACGTGTCGGTATCGGTGGAGAACAGCGACATGCCACGCGCCAGCTCCGAGATGATCGAGCACAGCTTATTGTTGCGTTCCGAGTACTGACGACCCAGCTTGTCAGACGCAAGGTTGATCTCTGAAAACAAGCCCTGGAAGTTGCTCTGGAAGGACTCGTTCTCGATGTACTTGAACCCCCTTTGCAGGGTGTCGAGCAGCAAGCTGCTCTGCGTTTTGGCCAGGTAAACGATATTGCCCCACAGGTAGTCTGGCTCGATCACATAGTGCACCTTGCGACGCATTTGCTTCTCGAACGCCGCCACATCGCTGGCGTTCTCTTCGTACCAGATTTGAAGCGGTGTCGTGGCTTCGGTCTGTTCCATTACGTCTGGCGTCACGTCCGGATAATCCGGCCCCAGCTCCCGCTTTGCAGCCTGCTCGTAGTTGTCCGAGAGGTAGCGCAGAAAGAG
>NZ_CP045302.1:0-72500 GCF_009363155.1 Azotobacter salinestris | reverse complement strand
CTGCTGGCACGAAGTTAGCCGGTGCTTATTCTGTCGGTAACGTCAAGACTGCAGGGTATTCGCCTACAGCCCTTCCTCCCGACTTAAAGTGCTTTACAATCCGAAGACCTTCTTCACACACGCGGCATGGCTGGATCAGGCTTTCGCCCATTGTCCAATATTCCCCACTGCTGCCTCCCGTAGGAGTCTGGACCGTGTCTCAGTTCCAGTGTGACTGATCATCCTCTCAGACCAGTTACGGATCGTCGCCTTGGTGGGCCGTTACCCCACCAACCAGCTAATCCGACCTAGGCTCATCTGTTAGCGTGAGGCCCGAAGGTCCCCCACTTTCTCCCGTAGGACGTATGCGGTATTAGCGCGAGTTTCCCCGCGTTATCCCCCACTAACAGGCAGATTCCTAGGCATTACTCACCCGTCCGCCGCTCGCCGGCAACCCGAAGGTCCCGCTGCCGCTCGACTTGCATGTGTTAGGCCTGCCGCCAGCGTTCAATCTGAGCCATGATCAAACTCTTCAGTTCAAATTCAGCAGGATCCGAGGATCCAAAGCCTGGCTCAGCAATCGCAAATAAACTCATGAATTCACGAGCTACTTGTGTTGCCGATAATCTTGCGACCACCGGTTCTATCCACAAGCACCCACACGAATTGCTTGATTCGACTTGTTAAAGAGCGTTTCGCTTGAGCTTTCGTCTCAACCGAGGCCGCGCATTCTACAGCAGCCTTGAAGCCTGTCAAGCGTTTCGATGAAGGTCGTTTCGCATCCCTCTCGAGCGCCTGCCCCCGCTACCAGCCTCACAGGCAAGCCCTTGATTTTCAAGGGTTTCCGGTGCCACTGCGCAGGAAGTGGGGCGCATTATAGGGTCTCGAAGCGGGGCGTCAAGCTTTAATTGAGCCCTTTCAATATGTCAGTCGCCCGCCCTCTCAATCGTCCGACTTTTCCGCTGCCTGTGGCGCCTCCAGAATCAGCTCCACCCGCCGATTGTTGGCACGCCCCTCTAGGGTCGAGTTGTCGGCCAGCGGCTTGGTATCGGCAAGGCCCACCGCACGCATGCGTTGACGCACGACCCCATTGGCCTCCAGATAACGCACCACGCTGCCGGCCCTCGCCCCGGAAAGCTCCCAGTTGGAAGGAAAGCGCGAGCTGCGGATCGGCAGCGAATCGGTGTGCCCCACCACTACAACATCATGTCGGCTACTGTTGAGCACCGGAACCAGCTGCTGCAATACGCGCAACCCATCCAGGCTCAGGTCGGCCTGCGCGGAACTGAAGAGGATCTCGCTGCTGATGCGAAAGCTCACAGTGCCCTCCTTCACGACCACCTCGATATCCTTGCCCAACCGATCCAACGGCAGCCCCTGAAGAGGATCGCGGGTGGAGTCTCCTCCTTTATCACGCAGGGACTGGCCAGCCTGCTCGAGCAGACCGCTGCCAGCTGGCAGAACGCCTTCGGACAATGGATTGAGCGGCTGCGCCTGCTCGCCGCTCCCCTTGCCTTTTCCAGCGAAGGCCAGCATTACCACCAGCAACACCAGCAGCAGGGTCATCATGTCCAGATAGGTCATCAGCCAGCCTTCCGTCTCTCCCTCGGAGTCCGGCTCATGGGCCGCATTGGCAACCTGGCGCTTGACCATGCGCGTCGCCTGACGTGCATGGGCCAACTCCTGCTCCAACTGGCGCTGACGCTCCAGCAGCACCTTGCGCGCCGAGCCCGCTGAATTGAAGGATGGATTCTCCACTGGCTCAGTCATTGCCGGGCGCTCCTCTCATCCGGCTCAGGCTCGCCCGTCTCCCGACCGCCGTCGCGAATCTCATCCTGGTACTGGGCGACGAACGAGTTCAGCGTCTCGCGCATCAATCCCGGGTTGCGCTTGTTGCACATCATGGAGATCCCCTGCAGCACCATGTTCATCAGCACCACTCGCTGCTCGGTACGCCGCTCCAGCTTCACCGCCACCGGTTTGAATACCAGGTTGGCAAGCAGCACCCCATAGAGAGTGGTCATCAGCGCCACCGCCATCTGCCGGCCGATAGCCGTCATGTCGCCATCCCCCAGCAGGAACATCAGATTCACCAGTCCCACCAGCGTACCGAGCATGCCGAATGCCGGCGCATAACTGGCCATCACCCGGAACAGCTGCGCCTCGGCGTGCTCCTTGGCACGCAGACGCGAGATCCGCCACTGCAGCAGCTCGAGGATGTCCTCCTCCGGCGTCATGTCGATCACCAACTGCACCCCGGTACGCAGGAAGGGATTCCTGACCTGGGCCAGCTCCCGCTCGACGGCACGCAGGTCCGCGCCCGCCCACAGGCGGGAGATCTTCACCAGCTCCTCGATATCGTCCTCGGTGTACAACCGCTCGTTGCGCATCACCGTGGCGATCAGACTGAATACCCGCAGCACCTCGCCCAGCGGATAACTGATGAAGGTCGCCGCGAAGGTGCCGACCACGACGATGCCCAGGCTCGGCAGATCGACGAACAGCGCCGGCTCTTCGGCGGAAAAGATCAGCGTCACCGCCAGCAGGGCGATACTGGCGAGCATGCCAATGAGTGTGGAGGGATTCATGCAGGGCTCCGAAACAGACAGACTTGATTGAATACCTATCGGCCACGGAGCGGTTTTCTGAATACGGCCGGCTACGGAAGCAGGCTTTGCACTTCGAATCCCACCACGCTGCGCGCCTCCTTGCTGAGCTCCATACTAATCAGATGGATCGGCTCGCCCCGGCCGCGGTACTTGTCCGCATAGCCACGCTCCCTGAGCTGCTCCAGCGCCCTGCCCTCCGGCACCAGCTCCACCACCTTGAACTCGAACAGGTAGACATGGCCGTTGAAAAGCACCGCCATGTCGATCCGCCCATGGTTCGTGGTGTCCTCCAGGCGGATATCCAGCCCCAGCGCTGCGAAATGACTGTAGAAGACGCTTGCGTAATAGCCCTCGTACTGCGCGATGGGGTTGTTGCGATACCAGTCGTGGGGAATGCTCGCGAAAAAGGCCGTGAACAAGGCCTGCATCGCCGGGAAGTCGTTGGCCAGCAACAGGTCGTACAGGCGCGGCGCATGGATGCCATAGCGCGCCGGGTCGTGGGTCAGCACCTGCAGCAATGCGCCGTTGAGACTGCTGCGCACCTCCAGATTGGGATAGCGCAGGGTCATCTGCATCAACCCCGGCAGGCGTCGTACCGAATCGACGGTCAGGTAGCCGGCCTGGAACATCAGCGCCTCGGTGGGAATGTGGTCGACATCGAAGCTGGACAGCAGGCTTTCGAGGGCTACCAGGCGCTCCAGATCGGGCGTGAAGGTGCGCCGTGCGGTGAGCAGTTCCACCAGGAAGGTCGGCGTGCCCGTCTCGAACCAGAATGGCCGGAACTCCCGCTCCTGGAACAGCAGCAACAGGTCGAACGGGTTGTATACCGGCTCGCCGGTCCAGTTGTAGCCGTTGTACCACTGGCGGATCGCCTCACGATCCAGGCCCGGCAGCTCGGCGGCAAATACGCTGTCCACGTCGGTGTCGGTATAGCCGCAGATCGCCGAGTAATCGCTGGAAACGGTGATGTCGCGCAGGTTGTTCAACCCCGAGAACAGGCTCGCCTTGCTGAACTTCGATACCCCGCCGAGCATGGCGAAGCGAATGTGTGCGTCGCTGTCCTTGATCACCGAATACAGATTGCGCAGGGCGTCCCGGATTTCCCGCGCCACCTCGGGGCGACCGAGGTTGTCCAGGATCGGCTTGTCGTACTCGTCCACCAGCACCACCGTCCGCTCGCCGGTGGCGGCATGGGCGTGACGAATCAGCTCGGCGAAAATCCCCGGAATCGTCCGACTGCGGCATTCGAGGCCCAGGCGCTCCTGCTGCTCTACCAGCAATTCGCGGATGCGGCATTCCAGCTCCGCCGGACTGGCGGCCACACCGCCGCCGAAGCTGAGCCGGATCACCGGCGCCCGCCGCTCCCAGTCCCACTTGTCGTGCACCTGAATACCGCGGAACAGCGGCTCGCTACCGGCGAACAGCTCCGCCAGGGTATCGAGGAACAGGCTTTTGCCGAAGCGTCGTGGGCGGGAAAGAAAGTAGTACTTGCCCTCCTCGACCAGGCGCAGGGCAAAGCCGGTCTTGTCGACGTAGTAGCAGCCGTCCTCGCGGATTTCGCGGAAGGTCTGGATACCGATGGGCAGCTTCTTGCGGGACATGGCGGATACTCGGCAAGGGTCGAGGCGATTGTAGCGCCGCCGCGCAAAGCCTTCGAATGACCCTCCGACAGGAACAGGACGGAGCACTGCGTCAAAAAATTTTCGTCCGCCCCTAAAGCTCCCGTGGCAGGCGCCGATAGTCGGGGTAACGGCCAACGGCGCCGTTGTCGCCAGCCGCGAAGCCACCGCGCAGCGCAGCTCGCCCCTGGCGCTCAACCTTTAGAGAAGGAACGCAACATGTCCGTCATCAATACCAACATCACGTCGCTGATCGCCCAGAAGAACCTGGGCGCCTCGCAGAGCGCCCTGACCACCGCCATGGAGCGCCTGTCCTCCGGCATGCGCATCAACAGCGCCAAGGACGACGCCGCCGGCCAGGCCATCGCCAACCGCATGAGCTCGCAGATCACCGGTCTGAGCCAGGCACAGCGCAACGCCAATGACGGTATTTCCGTCGCCCAGACCGCCGAAGGCGCACTGAACCAGGTCAACGACAACTTGCAGCGTATCCGCGAGCTGAGCGTCCAAGCGGCCAACGACACCAACTCGCCGGAAGACAAGGCCTCCATCCAGGCGGAAATCAACCAGCGCCTGGAAGAGATCGACCGTATCTCCAAGGAAACCAACTTCAACGGCACCAAGGTGCTTAACTCCGACCAGACCCTGAGGATTCAGGTCGGCGCCAACGATGGCGAGAGCATCAGCATCAATCTGAAGGAAATCAACAAGACCACTCTGGGTCTGGCCTCCTTCAATGTTACCAACACCCTCAATACCGAGGATCTGGCAGCTACTGCGACGACCGAACTGGCTCCGTCTTCGCGCAATCTGGAAGACTTCAGCTTCACCGACACTGCAGGCGCTGCTACTTGGGCCGTCTATGTTGACGATGCGGACCCAGACAAAATTTATGTTTCGTCCGACGGCGGTGCTACTTCTCACGTAGCCACTTATGACGCCGCCACCAACTCCCTGTCCTTTGACTCTGCTGTCGACGACGGCGATATCACTGCTTCCGCTACCGCAGCAGCCGGCAATGAGATTCATGTTGGTGATGGTGTGGTTATGCAGGCCGACGACATCACTGGCCGCACCGACTCCAATGTCGCAACTCAGCCGACTCTGCATCTGATGTCCGATGGCTCCTATCACATCAAGCGCGGCGCCGATGACTATGTCGCTGCAACCGTTGACTTCGCTGCCGGCACTGTAAGTTATGACTCTTCCGCAGTTGCAGATGGCACACTCGATGCCGAGGTAGGCAGTGCGCTTGACCAGATCAGCAACCCAGATCCAGCGGTCACCGTTGACACCTCCGGCCTGGACACCAGCCTGGTTGGCAACAGCGCCCAACTCTTCGCCCTGAAGGATGGCAGCGGCTATGTGGTCAAGGGCACCGATGCCGACGGCAACGAGGTCTACTACGAAGCCGAAGTTGACACCGCTACCGGTGTAGTGGACCTCGGCGACAAGCTGACCGCCGATCCGCTGGCTTCTCTTGATAATGCTCTGAAAGCAGTCGACGAGCTGCGTTCCGACCTCGGTGCCATCCAGAACCGTTTCGACTCGGCCATCACCAACCTGAAGACCAACGAAACCAACCTGTCCGCGGCCCGTTCGCGCATCGAAGATGCCGACTACGCCGTGGAAGTGGCCAACATGACCAAGGCGCAGATCCTGCAACAGGCCGGCACCTCGGTCCTGGCCCAGGCCAACCAGATCCCGCAGGGCGTGCTGTCGCTGCTGGGTTAATTGGCCTAGGCCAGGGCAGGCGTTTCGCAACCTGCCTTCCAAAAAACAAGGCGCCTTTAGGCGCCTTGTTTTTTCGCTTCAGACAAAAGATGAATTCCGCATCCCAAACCGGTCCCCAGCCATGAACGCCTCCGATCACCAGCCTCTGATCGACGAACTCGACACCCTGCTCGCCCAGATCGCGACGCTGCTGCAGCGCTTCGAGGCCACCGGCTGCAATGCGACCCTGAAAGCCGATTACATCGCCCTGCACGAGCTGCAGGCACGCGCGCTGAAGCAGCGGCAGGAGCATGTGCACGCGATGGGCGATGAGCGAAGTCAGGGCGTCCTGGCGACAATCGAAGGCCTGCATTGAGCGCCCTGGACGCCAGATTCATGCAGAACGAAGGGCGGGTGAGGCCCGCCGGGACTCGAATAGCTAAGCCGCGCGCCCACTGATCGACAGCCCGACCGACAGTCCGGCCGCCACCGCGATCGCCACCAGGGCGTCGAGACTGAAGGCGTTGATCTTGCCAGCCTTGAGATTGGAAAAGCGTGGCCCGGTGATGCCGAGTCGACGGGCCCTCTCGCTGTCGGTGCCCGGCCACGCGGCCGCCTGCTCGGTGATGGCACGTATCAGGGCGGCGCGCAACTTCATGTTCTCGGCCTCGGCCGGGGTGTCCTCGAGGGCATCCCAGACGCTGGTAAAACGTTGTCGCTCGGTCATTTTCTGCTCCTCAGCAGGTCGCGGAGACGGGCTGCCGCCAGATCGATATCGGCCTTCGGCGTGGCCTGGGTCTTCTTCTGGAAACAGTGCAGCACATAGACGGCATCCGCCAGGGTGGCCAGATAGATCACACGGAACGCCCCCTAGGCCTCACGGATACGGATCTCCCGCACGCCGGCACCCACAGTCTTCATGGGCTTCCAGTCGGCCGGCTCGATGCCGTTCTGGAGATTGTCCAGCTGGAAACCAGCCTCTCGACGGGCATCGGCCGGAAATTCGCGCAGGCGGTCAAGGGAGTCGGCAAGGAATTCAACAGCCTTCATCGGATGGAGTCCTTGTTGTGCCGGGAACATTTTATTTGTTTCGATAAGAGTCGCAAGACATTTTATCGGAACCGATAATCAGCCTTGTAGGGCGGGTGAAACCCGCCCTACACACTGGGCACCTGGAGCGAAACATCGTTGCACGGTGTTGCATGGGCACGGCGCCTCCCGGCGTACAGCGATTGCGAAGGGGCCGGGGTCGGTCTGGCTCCGTCGAACCGGAAGACGCAGGGCGGCGACCATCGCCGCCCTTCCCTCTCAAGTTTCCATACCCCCATCCGATAAAGGGTCATGGATCTGTCCGTCTTCCAAGGAGAACACCCATGAGCTCGCCGCTGAACAATGCCGGTACCCTTCCCCATTCGCCTCTTGCCAATCTGACGCCGCGTCAGCGCCTGGAAAACGCCCTGGACGAGTTGCCGCCGGCCGCCGGGAGCGCCGCGGCGCAGGCCGAGGGCGCGCAGCCGGGGCTGGTCGCCCGCGAGGAGCTGGTCGAGCCACTGCAACGGATCAACGAGGTGCTGGGCAACTACGGGGTGGAGTTCCATCTGAGCGAGCCGGGGCCGCGGGTAGTCACGGAGATCGTCGACCGGGAGAGCGGCGAGGTGATCCGGCAGATTCCCAGCGAGGAGGTGCTGCGCATCGCCCGGAGCCTCGAGCAGTTGCGCGGCATCCTGCTCCGGGAAACGGCCTGAGCTGCCCGCCTCCGACACGGGAGCACCTGCCGCTCCGGTTCAAGAGCCCGGAATGACGATGCCCTCGATGGGCCCCAGGGCGGCCAGTTCGTCGCCGGACAGCGGGGCACTGAGGGTCGCCCCGCGCATGCTCGACTGATCGGCGAGGCGCACCTGGGCGATCTCGCCCTTGCGGTCGAGGCGCTCCACCCAGGCCAGGTCGCCTTCGGCGAAGCGCACCAGCGAGCCGACCGGAATCAGCCCGAAGTGCTGGATGTAATGCTGGCACCAGCGCCGGTCGAGCTGCGCCTCGCAGCCGATCAACCGGCGGTAGACGCTGCTGATCGCCTGCTCCGGACGGTCCGGTCGCGGCCGGCCCATGGCGTCGATCACATCGACCACCGCGGCCATCCGCGCCAGCTCGCCGAGCTGTTCGCCCCGCAGGCCGTGCGGGTAGCCGCTGCCGTCAAGACGCTCGTTGATCTGCTCGACGACGCTGCCGATCACCAGTTCGGCCAGCCACTTGCACTGCCCCAGCCGCTCGCGCAGCAACGTTACATGGCGGCCGAGGATTTCGCGCTGTTCGCGATCAAGGAATTCGCTGCGCAGCAGCTCCGGCGGCAGCAGCGCCTTGCCGAGGTCGTGGACCAGGGCACAGGCGCAGATCGCCTTGACCAGGTCGTTCGGCAGACCCCGGCTGCGCGCCAGGTCGGCCAGGCGCACGGCCACCGCGATGCAGTGCTTGACCAGCGGCGGGTCGTCCACCAGGCAGTGCACGGCGAACAGCAGGTCCTGGCGGTCCTCGTCGAGCAGTCCCAGCAGATAGTCGCAGTGCCAGGACAACTTGGCCGATTCGATGTCGTTGCCCTGCTGCAGATCCACCAGCAGGCCGTTCAGGTAGAGCGACACCTGCGCCAGGCGGCGGGCCATGGGCGTGGCGTAGTCGAGGCCATGGGTACGCAGCAGATCGGTTGTCTGCGTTGTTCGGGCAGCCTGGAACAGCGGCGAGGGCGCCCGTTCGGCGTCGCCACCGAGCGCGCCGCGGGCGCTCTCCCGCTCGATCTCGCGCACGTAGAACCACAGCCGGCGCTCCAGGTCGGCAGCGGGCCTGTCGAAGGCGCAGCCGAAGCGGGCCGCCTTCCAGTCGGCATTGAGCTGGCGATGGCGGATCTCGCCGCGCAGCTCGATCTGCTGGCCATTGGGAAAGCACAGGGCGATCCGCTCGAGAGCCTGCCCGGCCTGCAATTCGCTGGCGGAACCGGCCGGCAGCTCGATCTGGCAGCCCCCCTGCGACAGGTCGAGCAGCCGGCCGACGAGCGGCCGCATCCCCTCGGCCGGCAGCACCTCGACCCGCACCGTCAGGCGCATCGGCAGCTCGGCGCGGAAGGTGCTGCGGCGGTGGAGGATCTCCAGCCACTCCGGCCAGGCGCAGGCCAGCTGGATGCGCCCCGGCACCGGCAGGCGCCGCCAGCCGACCAGCGGCGCGCTGCGCAGCAGGGTGCTGGCGACCCGCCCGGCGAGGCGGCTGGCGCGCCCGCCGCCTTCGAGCAAGGGCGCCACGGCCGGTATCGAGGTCAGGTCGAAGACCAGCCGCTCACCCGGCACCACCTCCATGAGCACTGCCGCCAGGGAAGGCGTTTCCGGCGACAGGCCGATCAGCCGGGCGCCGCCCTGTTCGCAGAGCTGCTCCAGTAGGTCGCGGCACTTGTCCGCATGGTCGATGCGCGAGTAGGTATCGCAGGCCTGTTCCACAATCTGTTTCCTTCAGTCATTGGCGGATGGCGCGGCCTCAGGCCTCCCCTGTACCCGCAGGGAGACGGAGGTCGACAAGCCATTGCCAGGGAATTGCCGTGTACAGCGCGCTACTCCGCCAGTCCGTTGCGCAGACGGGCGACCGCCTGGCTGTGCAGCTGGCAGACGCGGGATTCGCTGACGCCCAGCACGGCGCCGATTTCCTTGAGGTTGAGGTCTTCCTGGTAGTACAGGGCGAGCACCAGCTTCTCCCGTTCGGGCAGCGCCTCGATGGCCTTGACCAGACGCTCCATGTCGCGCCCCTCGGCCAGCTCGGCGAAGGGCGAGGCATAGTGTCCGACGCTCATCGCATCCACCTCGTCCTCGCCCAGCTCGTCGATGGCCACCAACTGGCTGCCGTTGCTGTCCAGCAGCAGCTGCCGGTATTCGGCGAGATCCAGCCCCATGGCCGCGGCGATCTCGCGCTCCTCGGCGGGCCGGCCGAGGCGCTGCTCGAGGTGGCGCAGGGTATCTTCCAGGGCCCGGGCATTGCGCCGCACGCTGCGCGGCACCCAGTCCCGGCTGCGCAGCTCGTCGAGCATGGCGCCACGCACGCGCTGGCTGGCGAAGGTGGCGAAACTGGCGCCCTGGGCGGCGTCGTACCGCGACAGGGCATCGAGCAGGCCGATGGTGCCGGCCTGGATCAGATCGTCCAGCTCGACACTGGCCGGCAATCTGGTCTGCAGGTTCAAGGCCTGCCGGCGCACCAGCGGCAGATACTGCTCGAGCAGGTCGCGCTGTCTGATTTTGCCCTGTGCCGTATACATTCCACTGACCTGGAGCATGACGAAAAACGGCCGGTCCTGGCCGGACGAAGGCTCTCCGGGCGGCATTCTCGCCTTGCGGCACAGCCCTGAAAGCGCCGAACAGTCACCGGGGAAACGGGCTATTCCGGGCTTTGCAAAATGCCAGCATCCCCTCAACGGTATTCGACGATCAGCTCGATTCCCTCGACCGGCTGCGGTTCGGCACGCGGCGCCAGGCGAAAGCGGAACTGCAGCGGCTGCCCGGCGTCCAGCCCGGCCAGCGCGGCGCTGCGTCCCCGGCTACGGGACAGCTCGATGCAGCGCTGCGGATGGCAGAGCCAGGCCCGGACCGGGGCTCCAGGCGCCAGCGCGAAACGCCAGCGCACCTCGGCCAGGCGCTGTCCCTGGGCTAGCGCCGGCGGCTGCAGGGGGGAGGATGCGCTTTCCCGATCAGGCACGGCCAGGCGCAGGCTGGCAATCTGCGTCTGCCAGCTGCCCGGTGCGGCCTGCGCATTCGGCACGGAAATCTGCAGGGCCAGCAGCAGGCCGAGAAGTCCGCCCAGCATGAACGCCCCGACGCGGCTGCGCCCGCTCATCCCTCATGCCCTTTCGGTCGCTCGACCAGCAGCAGCAACTCGATCTCGAGAAAAGTCCTCGCGGCCTGGCGCAGGTTGTCAAGCAGGCCCGCGTGCGAGTCGAACCCCGGATGCATGACCAGCAACCGGGTCGGTCCGCCACCCTCGCGCAGGAGGCGCAGGCACTGGTAGGCGCGGCGGAAGCTGTCCGGGTCGCCCTCGACCCAGAGGGCCCAGCGCGACTGCTGGCAGGCCAGGGTGTGCAGGTGCGGACTGCTCTCTTCCAGGGCGACCAGCTGCCAGCGGGACGGATCGCCGACCCAGGCATGGCCGTTGGCCTTCCAGCGTTGCAGGGTCCGGCGCACCCGCTCCAGACGCTGGCGCTGCGCACCGGGCGGCAGGCCGACCACCATCAGGGTCGGGCGCGGCTCCTCGGGAGTGCCTGACGACAGCGCGGCGACGGGGGCTTCCCCGGCGCCTCCCCCATGCTGCTCCGCCCAGCGCCGCAGCCCCGCGGCCTGATCGAGCAGGCCGAACCCGTCCTGATCCTCCGGAGCGGCCATCAGTGAACGCGCTCGCCACCGAGCTGGCGGAAGGCATCGCCGGCAGCCAGCAGATGCAGCAGGGCGTCGAGCTGCTGGGCGGGGCCGCGCAGGCGCCGCCCGCTGCCCAGGCCGGACAGCCGGGCGCGCAGGTCCATCGCCCAGTCCTCCGCGGACTGATCCAGACGGCTGGCGCAGGCGGCCAGCGCGGCGGCGAGAAACAGCCGCAGCTCCGTCTGCAGGGGGACCTGAACCTCGCCGAGCGCCTGCCAGGCACGCAGGATCAGCGCCGGCAGATCGTCGCAGGCCAGCAGCAGGCGCACCCCGTCGGCCTGCTCGGCGAGCGTCCGGCGGCCCGGCTCCGGCGACCAGGCCAGCCAGTGGCGCTGGCCGAGCGACTGGCCGCTGTCGCCATCGCGCAAGGTGCCGAACCAGGCCTCTACCGGCCAGGGCGCCGACGCCCCGCCACGCTCGCCGGCGGCGCGCAGACCGACCGGCAGATGGCGCAGCTCCAGCCACAGCGGCCGGCCGCGATGGCGCAGCTGCAGGCTGTCATGGGGTTCGGCGACGGCGCTCAACTGCGCCAGGCTGTGGCGCTCGCCCTGGAACTCGAGCCGGTTGCCGGGCCTGACGGTGCCGACCCAGGGGCTGCGCAACCGCGCCAGGACCTGCAGGAAGCTGCCTTCCGGCGCTGCCGGCAGCAAGTGGCGGCGCGCCTTGAGCCGCTCGAAGGCCCAGTCCATACGCTGTTCGTGGCCGGTCGGCAGCCGATGGGCCAGCCAGGGACGCACCTGCAGGCCCCCCTCCGGGTCCAGGGTCAGCAGCGGCATGCTCCAGGTGGCGCCCGCTACCGGCTTGCCGCTGCCCCAGAGCAGCTGCCGCACGCCGGCCTCGTCGGGCTCGCCGTCGCATTCCTCCAGCAGCCGGGCCAGCCGCTCCCCCTGCACGCCGGCCGGCAGGGCGGCCAGACGCCAGGCGCGCTCCAGCAGGGCGAAGCCGTCCAGTTCGCGGCGCAGCCCTTCGAGCGCGGCCGCCAGGCTGCGGCCACGGCCGAACAGGCCGCGGGCCCAGCTGTCGAGACGCCGCCCGGCGCCGTCCGCTCCGCCCTCGGGCACGAACGGCGACGGCTGGCTCACCGCCAGCGCCTGCTGCAGCAGCGGCCCGGCCTCGGCCACCTGCAGGTCTTCCGGCACCTGCTGGCCATTGGACAGATAGTTCAGCCGCAGACCATGACGCATGAGGATGTCCAGCACCGGGCCGAGCCGCGCGGCCTCGTCGCACTTGCTGACGATGCAGTCGTGCAGACGGGTGCCGGCGGCCAGGGCGGCGCGCTGGTAGGTGCCGACCACCTCCTCCAGGGTGTCGCCGTGGCAGGCGGCGTTGAGCAGCAGCATCAGCCGCATCGGGCGGCCGGCAGCGCCGAGCTGGTTGATCTGGGTGAGCAGGCGCCGGTCGCGCTGGCTCATGCCGACGGTGTCGATGATGATCAGGCGCTTGCCGGCCAGTCCGGCGAGCAGGGGCTCGAGCGGCGCGACGGCGGCCAGCGTGTGTACCTCGACGCCGAGCAGACGGGCATAGATGCGCAGTTGCTCGTGGGCGCCGATCCGGAAGCTGTCGGTGCTAATCAGGGCCACCTGGCTCGCGCCGTGGCGCATCACGTAGCGCGCCGCGAGCTTGGCGACGGTGGTGGTCTTGCCCACCCCGGTGGGGCCGACCAGGGCGATCAGCCCGCCGGCGTCGAGCAGGCCGGCCTCGTCCTCGAGCACCGGCAGGCGCGCCTCCAGCTGGCGCTCCAGCCAGGCCTGCAGGGCTGGTGCGGAAGCCGGACCGGCGGCCAGTTCGCCGGGCAGGCCGGCAAGGATCTCGTCGCTCAGGCAGGGGCCGAAACCGGCGCCGAGCAGGCGCTGGCGCAGCTGGCTCCGGCAGCCGCCGCCGCTGGTCGGGGCCTGCATCTGCCGGTCGAGCAAGGCGCGCATGTCCTGCATCTCGCCGAGCAGGCGCTGGCCGAGAGCGGCGAAGTCGAGGGCCGCGGCCGCCGGCGCGGGCGAGGCCGGCGCCGGCCCGGGCGGGGCGGCGCCGACCGCCTGGCGGTGGTCGACGGAGACGGCTGGCCGCCCAGGTGCAACGGGACTGGCGGCGGCCTGGACCGCCTGCTGCTCCTCCTCGGCCAGGGCGAGGATCTCCACGCCCTCGGCGACGGGACGGTTGGACAGGATCAGGGCACCCTCGCCCAGGACCTCGCGCACCTGGCGCATGGCCTCGCGGCTGTTGGGCGCGACGAAACGTCTGACGCTCATGAATCATTTCCCTCCGATCAGGCTGGTCACACGCAGGGAGCGGTCCTCGGGCAGCTCCACCAGGGACATCACCACCAGATGGCGCAGGCGCCGGCGCAGGAAGCGCGAAAGCAGCGCGCGCAGCCGGTGCGGCACCACCAGCACCGGCGGTTCGCCGTTGGCCTCCTGGCGGGCCAGGGCGGTTTCGGCCTGCTGCATCAGGTTGTCGGCCAGACCCGGCTCCAGGGCGCCGTTGTTCACCGCCTGCAGGAGCACCTGCTCCAGCTGCAGGTCGAGACCGATGACGTGCAATTCGCTCCGGCTGCCGAACCACTGCTGGGTGATGGCGCGCCCCAGCGCCACGCGCACCATGGCGGTCAGCTCCTGGACATCGTTGGCGTGTGCGCCAGCGTGCTCGGCCAGGGCATCGAGGATGCTGCGCATATCGCGGATCGAGACCTCCTCCTCCAGCAGGCTCTGCAGGATGCGCTGCAGGGTGTTGAGCGGGACCAGCTTGGGCACTACCTCCTCGACCAGGGCCTTGTTCTCGTCGCCGAGCTTGTCGAGCAGACGCTGCACCTCGCTGCGCCCGAGCAGGTCGGCGGCATGCCGGTGCAGCAGGTGGTTGAGGTGGGTGGCGGTGACCGTGCCGGCGTCGACCACGGTGTAGCCATAGATCTGCCCGTGCTCGCGCAGGTTCGCGTCGATCCAGGTCGCCGGCAGGTTGAAGGCCGGATCGGTGGTGGCGACCCCTTCGAGGCGCCCGCTGACCTGGCCGGGATCGATCGCCAGCCACTTGCCGGGATGGATCTCGCCGCGGCCGATTTCCACGCCCTTGAGGGTGATCACGTAGGCGTTCGGGCCGAGTTCCAGGTTGTCGCGGATGTGCACCACCGGGGGCAGGAAGCCAATGTCCTGGGCGAACTTCTTGCGCACGCTCTTGATCCGCGCGAGCAGCTCGCCCTGCTGGCGGTTGTCGACCAGCGGGATCAGCCGGTGGCCGACCTCCAGGCCCAGGGTGTCGACCAGTTGCACGTCGTCCCAGCTGGCCTCCGGGGCCTCCACCTTGGCCGGCGGCACCTCGTTGACCACCTGCTCGACCAGCTTCTCCTGCTCGCGCCGGCGCAACCACCAGCCGAGGCCGGCGAGCAGCGCGGTGAACAGCAGGAAGACCAGATTGGGCATCCCCGGCACCAGGCCGAGCAGGCCGATCACCGCGGCGGCCAGCATCAGCACCTGCGGCCGGTTGAACAGCTGGCCGAGCATCTGCTGGCCGACGTCCTGCTCGGTATTCACCCGCGAAACGGTGACGCCGGCGGCGATGGAGATGACCAGCGCCGGAATCTGTGCCACCAGGCCGTCGCCGATGGTCAGCATGACGTAGGTGTGGGCGGCGTCGGAAAAGGCCATGTTGTGCTGCAGCATGCCGATCAGCAGGCCGCCGACGATGTTCACCGCCATGATCACCATGCCGGCCATGGCGTCGCCGCGCACGAACTTGCTGGCGCCGTCCATCGAGCCGTAGAACTCGGCCTCCTGGGCCACCTCGCGGCGCCGCTGGCGGGCCTCCGCCTCGCCGATCAGGCCGGCGTTCAGGTCGGCGTCGATGGCCATCTGCTTGCCGGGCATGGAGTCGAGGGTGAAGCGCGCGCCTACTTCGGCGATGCGCCCGGCGCCCTTGGTGATGACCATGAAGTTGATGATCACCAGGATCAGGAACACCGCCAGGCCGACCCCGAAGTTGCCGCCGACCAGGAACTCGCCGAAGGCCTCGATCACCTTGCCGGCGGCGCCGGTGCCCTGGTGGCCCTCCATCAGCACCACGCGGGTGGAAGCGACGTTCAGCGACAGGCGCAGCAGGGTGGTGAACAGCAGGATCGCCGGGAAGGCGGCGAAGTCCAGCGGCTTCTCGGTGAGCATGCTCACCAGCAGGACCATGATCGCCAGGGCGATGTTGAAGGTGAACAGCAGGTCGAGGACGAAGGGCGGCAGCGGCAGGATCATCATCGACAGGATGAGGATGATCAGCACCGGCCCGGCCAGCAGCTTGAAGTCCAAGCGCCCCTGCCAGGAGCCGTGGCCCAGTAGATTGGTCAGTGCTTTCATCGGGTTTCCTCGGATTGCTTGTCGCGCCGGGTGCGCTCGTCCATGCCCGCCGGCACCGGCAGGTCGCGCGGGGTGTCCGGCATCTCGCCGCCCTCCTCGCGCACCCGCCGCAGGCGGTAGGCCCAGGCCAGCACCTCGGCCACGGCGGTGTACAGCTCGGCCGGGATTTCCCGGTCGAGATCGACGTGGTAGTAGAGCGCCCGGGCCAGGGGCGCGGCCTCCAGCAGCGGCACGCCATGCTCGCCGCCCAGTTCCCGGATGCGCGCGGCCACCGCATCGGCCCCCTTGGCGACCACCCGCGGCGCACTCATCTCCCCGTCCCGGTAGCTGAGCGCGACGGCGTAATGGGTGGGGTTGGTGACGATCACGTCGGCCGTCGGCACCTTGCTCATCATCCGCGAGCGCGCCATGGCCTGCTGCTGCGAGCGGATGCGTCCCTTGACGTGGGGGTCGCCCTCCGACTCCTTGTGCTCCTGGCGCAGCTCCTCCTTGCTCATGCGCAGCTTTTTGGCATGGCTCCACAGCTGGTAGGGCACGTCCAGGACGATCACCAGGATCAGGCCCAGCACGACCATTCCGCAGGCCAGGGCGATCAGACGCATGGCATCGGCCAGGGCCTCGTGGATCGGCATGCCGGACAGCGTCATCAGCCGGTCGATGTAGCTCCTCAGGAAAAACACCGTGATCCAGCCGACCAGGACGGTCTTGGCGACGGCCTTGCCGAGCTCGGCCAGCGCCTGGGTCGAGAAGATCCGCTTGAGCCCCTTGAGCGGGTTGAGCCGGGCCAGTTGCGGCTGCAGCGCCTTGGCCGAGACCAGCAGGCCGCCGAGCAGCGACGGCGCGACCAGGGCCATCACCGCCATCAGCAGGAACAGCGGCAGCAGCGTGAACAACGTGCCTTCGCCGAGTTCCCAGAAGCGCGCCAGCATGCGGGCTGCGTCGAAGGCCTGGGCGCGTTCGAACAGCAGGGCCTGCTCCATGACCTGGGCAAGCCGCTCATGGAGCAGCCCGCCCATGCCCCACAGGGCTGCGACGCCGGTCAGCAGCAGCAGGAAGGTGGTCAGCTCGCGCGAGCGGGCGACCTGCCCTTCTTCCCGGGCTTTTTCCAGGCGTCGCGGACTTGCCGCTTCGGTCTTTTCCTGATCGCTGCTCTCGTCAGCCATGGCCCACCAGTGCGCCGCGGGCGACTCGTGCAGATGAACGGCGGCCATTCTGCATGGGCATGCCGGAAGGCCATCACCCGAACAGCATGACGAATTCCGTGCTTATGTCGCGATTGGCGCAGGCAATGAAGCCGTCGCCGACCCTATGCCCATCGGTAGGGTGGATGGCCGAAGCCATCCACCATGGCGGACAAGCCTGCGGCGTTGTCCACCCGACCAAACTCGGGCCGCGAAAGAGGGCGGCCCGCGCCGCAAGGCGCAGGCCGGCCGGAGGCAGGCGCTACGGACCTCAGAAACCGAGCTGTGCGAGCAGATCGTCGACCTGATCCTGGCTGGCCACCGCTTCGCCCGGGGTGGGCTTGATCTGCGGCCCGTTGAGCAGTTTCTTGTGATCGTCGACCGGCTCCCACTCGGCCTCGGCCAGGCGCTTCAAAACCGCCTGTTCGTCGCCGTCGGGCACGCTGTCGATCAGTACCTGGACCAGTTGGTGCTCGATCTCCTGGATCACTTCCATCATCTTCTTGATCACCTGGCCGGTCAGGTCCTGGAAATCCTGGGCCATCAGAATCTCCAGCAGCTGGCTCTGGGTAGCCTGGGTCTGCCGCGGCACCTCGGCCAGATAGGCACGGGTATCGGTGACCAATGCCTTGGCCTGATCCAGCTCCATCGGATCGGCGAACCAGGCCTGCCAGCGCTCGTCCAGCTCCCTCGCGCCCTTGGCCAGCTCGTCCTGGATCGGCTGGGCGCGGTCGACGGCGTTAAGCGCCCGGTCGGCAGCCTGTTCGGTCATCGCGGCGATGTAGCCGAGACGGTCGCGCGCATCCGGAATCGCCTGGGCCGCCTTCTCGATCTCCTTGTCCAGACCCAGCTCGCGCATGCTGTCGCGCAGCATCCGGGTCAGCTGGCCGATACGCTGGATCAAATCCTCGGGGTTGGCGGTGAAACCCTCCCCGTTCAGCTCGTTGGCGCTCATGGACCTGCCTCCTCCCCTGAGTTCATTTGCCCAGTTTTTCGAAGATCTTGTTCAGCTTTTCCTCCAGGGTCGCGGCGGTGAAGGGCTTGACCACGTAGCCGTTGGCACCGGCCTGCGCCGCGGCGATGATGTTCTCCTTCTTCGCCTCGGCGGTCACCATCAGCACCGGCAGGTGCTTGAGCCCGTCGTCGGAGCGAATCTGCTTGAGCATCTCCAGGCCGTCGAGGTTGGGCATGTTCCAGTCCGACACCACGAACTCGAAGCCCCCTCCACGCAGCCTGTTCAGTGCGTCCTGACCGTCCTCGGCCTCTTCGACGTTGTTGAAGCCCAGTTCCTTGAGCAGGCTGCGGACGATCCGGCGCATAGTCGGAAAGTCGTCCACCACCAGGATGCTCATGTTCTTGTCGGCCATTTATGGTCCCCCTCGCAATCAAGGGCGGGCAGTTGTCGCAGCCCGCCGCGGCATGCAAAACGGGGCGCGGCGAGCGCCCCTTCGTTATCGACCTGTCGGGCGGTCGCCCCACTCAAAACTCTTCCCACTGCTCCCCGGCAGTGGCCAGGGCCGGCTTGGCGCTGTCCTTCGCCGCAGCCGGTCTGCGCTCCTTCCGCTGCCCGGCCTGCCCCGTCCGGGACACGGCAGTGCGCGCGCCCCGAGCTTCCTGCTGCGCCGTACGCGGTCGCTCCGCGCCGAGGTGGAACACCGCCACCGCCTCCTCCAGCTGTCGCGCCTGCTCGGCCAGCGAGGCCGAGGCCGCCGACGCCTCCTGCACCAGCGCCGCGTTCTGCTGGGTCACCTCGTCCATCTGCGCGACCGCCGTGTTCACCTGGGCGATCCCCTCGCTCTGCTCGTGCGAGGCCGCCGAAATCTCGTCGATGATGTCGGTCACCCGGTGCACTGCCTTGACCACCTCCTCCATGGTCTGGCCGGCCTGCTCGACCAGTTTCGAGCCGTCGCCGACCCGCCGCGACGAGGCCTCGATCAGTGTCTTGATCTCCCGCGCCGCCTCCGCCGAACGCCCGGCCAGGTTGCGCACCTCGCCGGCCACCACCGCGAAGCCGCGGCCCTGCTCGCCGGCCCGCGCCGCCTCCACCGAGGCGTTCAGCGCCAGGATGTTGGTCTGGAAGGCGATCGAGTCGATCACCCCGACGATCTTGGCGATCTGTTGCGAGCTGTCGCTGATCTCGCGCATCGTCTCCACCACCCGGCCGACCACTTCGCGGCCCTGCCCGGCGGTGCCCGAGGCGTCGTTGGCCAGCGCGCTGGCCTGGCGGGCGTTGTCGGCGTTCTGCTTCACCGTCGCAGTCAGCTCCTCCATGCTCGCCGCGGTTTCCTCCAGCGAGGCGGCCTGCTGCTCGGTGCGCGAGGACAGGTCGGCGTTGCCGCTGGCGATCTGCTGCGCGCCGACCAGGATCGAGCCGCTGCCGGCACGCACGCTGCCGACGATGCGCACTAGGCTTTCCTGCATTTCGCGCAGCGCGCCCAGCAACTGGCCGATCTCGTTGCGCGAAGTGACGGAGATCGCCTGCGAGAGATCCGCCCGGGCCAGGCGCTGCACATGGCCCACCGCCTCGTGCACCGGGCGGACCACGAAGCCCATCAGCATCGCCCTCAGGGCCAGCATCAGCAGCAGAGCGATGGTCAGGGAAATGCCGCCGATGAAGGCGAAGGTGGTGAGGCTCGAGTAGTAGTCGGACATCTGCCGCGCACCATGGGCCTCGAGATAGGCCATGGTGTCCGCCAGGTCCTTGGCGATCTGCGGACCGCGCTTGAACATCATGTCGTCTTCGAGCTGGTCGTAGGTTTCGGTGTCGAGCTTCGACCAGGCCTGCAACTGGCGATCGAGGGTGCCAAGCGATTCGGCCAGACTCGCTGCGGCCTTTTCCAGCAGCTTGCGCCCATCCTCCCTGGAGAACGGCGGCATGGCCTGGAAGTCCGCCAGCGTCTTGCCGGCCAGGGTGATCAGTTCATGAAGTTCGGCCTGCTGCTTCTGGCGCTCCGCGAGAGCGACCTGGCCGACCAGACTCATCTTGCCGTAGGCCTCCAGACGCGCGAAGGCTTTCAGGCGCAGCATGTCGGCCTGACGCAACAGGTCGATCCGGGTCGCAGTCCGCGTTCGGTCCTCGAGCGCCTGATCGCCTATCCTGGTACCTCCATACCCCAGCCCCGCAACGACGGCCAGCAACAACGCAAAACAGCCAAGGGTGGTGGTCACCACCGCCCTTATGCTCAGACTACGCAAGAAACCCAACATCAAGAAATCTCCTTAGCGGCTGCCGGTACAGCCTTCGAATCGGGCTCACTCCCCCGGGTGGGGGGCGAATGCCTTCTTAAAATTTCGCTTTCAAGCGATACCTCTCATCGGCGGCGGGATCGTCTCCCGCGACCTGGCCGACACGCGTACGCACCGGCCTGAAGAGCCATGACCGGAACCTGTTCCGGCAAAATCCATCCACGCCCGCCTGAGCGGGCGTCGTGGTCAAAATTCCTCCCACTGCTCCTCGGCAGTGGCCACTACCGGCTTGCCATGCTCCCTCTCCCGCAGCGGCTCCGGCACCGCTCCCTCCGGACGCCACGCCCGCCCGGCCGGCCGGCCGACGAGGCCATCGATGCCTTCCGTACCAGCGGTGCGCTTTGCTGCCTCACCTCATCCATCCGCGCGACTCTTCGCTCTGCCCGTGCGAGGCCGCCGAGATCCCGGCGAAATGCCGGTCCCGCTGCACCGGGCAAGCTGCCTCCTGCGCATGAAACGCTCCTCGAACAGGTCCGGGCGGGCGCAGGTCAGACCCGCTGCGCCCGCCCGGAGGCGGCCACCTGCTTGAGAATCCGCTCGGCCATGTGCTCGAGCGACACCACCTCGCATGCCCCGCCGAGGGCGATGCCCTCCCGCGGCATGCCGAACACGACACAGCTGGCCTCGTCCTGGGCGAAGGTGAAGGCGCCGGCCTGACGCATCTCCAGCAACCCGCGCGCGCCATCCTTGCCCATCCCGGTGAGCAGCATGCCGATGGCGTTGCGGCCGGCGTTTTCCGCCGCGGAGCGGAACAGCACATCCACCGACGGGCGATGGCGGTTGACCGGCTCGCCATCGTCCAGCCGCGCGACGTAGTTGGCGCCGCTGCGCGCCAGCTTGAGGTGGGCGGTGCCCGGCGCGATGTAGGCATGCCCGGGCAGGATGCGCTCGCCGTCCTCGGCCTCCTTGACGGCGATGTTGCACAGGCGGTCCAGGCGCTCGGCGAACGAGCGGGTGAAGCCGCCCGGCATGTGCTGGGCGATGAGGATGGCCGGACTGTTGGCCGGCAGCGGCTCGAGCACGGCGCGGATCGCCTCGGTGCCGCCAGTGGAGGCGCCGATGATCACCAGCTTTTCGCTGGAGAGGATCGGGGCCTGCAGCGCCTTCGGCCGTGGAGCGCTGCCCGAAGGCGCCTGGCGCGGACGCGAGCGGGCGGCGGCGCGGATCTTCTCGGCGATCAGTTCGCTGTAGTCGAGCATGCCGTGGCGAATGCCCATCTGCGGCTTGGCGATGAAGTCCAGGGCGCCCAGCTCCAGGGCGCGCAGGGTCACCTCCGAGCCGGCCTGGGTCAGCGACGACACCATCAGCACCGGCATGGGCCGCAGACGCATCAGCCGCTCGAGGAAATCCAGGCCGTCCATGCGCGGCATCTCGACGTCGAGGGTCAGAACATCCGGATTGTGCAGCTTGATCAGGTCGCGGGCGACCAGGGGATCGGCGGCGACGGCCACCACCTCCATGTCCGGTTGCGAGTTGATGATTTCGCTCAAGAGGTCGCGTATCAGCGCCGAATCGTCGACGCACAATACTCGGATCTTGGGACTGCCCATGACGGATCTCCTTTTCAACGGCCCTGCCCGGCGCCGGCTGCCCGGCAAAGGACAGGCCCGGCCGTCAGGCCTGCTTGTTCTGGGTATATCGGTTGATTGACGTCAAACTTTAGGCTTGTGAGCGAGGGTGTAGACGGTGTGCCCACGCAGCTTGAAGTCGTCGCAGAGGTAGGTGAAGTTTTCCGAATGGCCGGTGAACAGCAGGCCATCTTCCTTGAGGTAGGAGACGAAGCGTTTGAGGATGCGCGTCTGACTCGGCTTGTCGAAGTAGATCATGATGTTCCGGCAGAAGATCGCGTCGAACGGGCCGGTCAGGTCCCAGCGCGGTGCGTGCAGGTTGAGCTGCCGGAAGTCGATCATGTTCATCAGTTCCGGGCGTACCCGGGCCAGTCCTTCCCGCCCGCCGCTGCCCTTGAGGAAGAAGCGCTTGACGCGCTGCTCGTCGAGCTCGAGGACCTGCTTGAGCGGATACACGCCGGTCCGCGCCTTGGCCAGCGCGTCGCTGTCGATGTCGCTGGCGACGATCCGCGCCTGGCTGGCCTGCTGCGGCCCGAGCGCCTCGATCAGGGTCATCGCGATCGAGTACGGCTCCTCGCCGGTGGAAGCCGCGGCGCACCAGATGCGCACCGGGTCGCGGCGGCCGGCCACATGCTCGGCGAGCAGCGGGAAATGGTGCGGCTCGCGGAAGAAGGCCGTCAGGTTGGTGGTCAGCGCATTGGTGAAGGCTTCCCACTCCCGTGCCGCGGGCTGTCGGGCCAGACGCTCCAGATACTCCGAGAAGTGGCTGATGCCGTGCAGGCGCAGGCGCTTGGCCAGACGGCCGTAGACCATTTCACGCTTGTTGGCGGCCAGGACGATCCCGGCACGCTGATAGATCAGCTGACAGATGCGTTCGAAGTCCGCATCGGTCAGTACCAGATCGCGTCCCAGCGGATCGCTCAGGGACGGTAATTCGGGGTTGCTCAAGATCTGCTTCTCTCCCGGCTCTCGGCTATCCGTCGCTTGCCGTGCCGCTCTTCGCTCTCATGCCCGCGCCCGGTCGACGGCTCCGGACGGGGCACCCCTTCCCCGGAGGACGTACCGCCCCCGGTCACGCGGAATACGGAAATCGCGCGCTGCACCTGGATCGCCTGGGTTTCCAGATGGGTGGCCTGCTGCGCCACCGACTCCACCAGGCGAGCGTTGTGCTGGGTCACCTCGTCCATCTGCGCGACGGCCTGACTGGCCTGGGCGATACCGCTGTTCTGCTCGGCAGAGGCTGCGGCGATCTCCTCCATGATGTCGTTGACCCGGGCGACCGCCGCCACCACGCCTTCGATGGTCTGCTCGGCCCGGCGCACCAGGCGCTCGCCCTGCATGATCTGCTGCGAGGAGTTGTCGATGAGGGTGCGGATTTCCCGGGAGGCCTCCGCCGAACGGCTGGCCAGGTTGCGCACCTCGCCGGCCACCACCGCGAAGCCGCGGCCCTGCTCGCCGGCACGCGCCGCCTCCACCGAGGCGTTCAGCGCCAGGATGTTGGTCTGGAAGGCGATCGAGTCGATCACGTTGATGATTTCGGTCATCTTGTGCGAGGTGGTGGTGATGGTTCCCATGGTATCCACCACCTGCCCCATCACCTGGCCGCTCTCGCGCACGGCCCCGGCCGCCTCCTCGGCCAGCCGGCTGGCTTGGCGGGCGTTGGCGGAGTTCTGCTCCACGGTGACGGTGAGTTGCTCCATGCCGGCCGCGGTCTGCTGCAGCGAGGCCGCCTGCTGCTCGGTGCGCGCATGCAGGTCCAGATTGTCCCTGGCGATCACCTGAGCGGAGTTGGTGAAGGTGTCGACGCTGCCGCTCACATCCGCCGAAATGCTCACCAGGCTCTTGCGCATGGTTTCCAGCATCCGCGTCATCTGGCCCATTTCGCCATTGCCGTAGTCGCCTATGCGCACCATGAGGTTGCCGGCGGCCAGCTGGGAGATGAAGGCGATGGCGGCCTGCAGCGGGCGATCCAGCGTGCGGACGGTCGTGCGCGCCAGCAGGATCAGCCAGAGCATCCCCGCGGCGACCAGCCCCAGCTGGATCTGCAGCAGCGTCTCCGCCAGGTCCTTGTCCCCGCTCTGCAGACCGAAGTAGCCGAGCATGCCGCTGGCCAGCAGCAGCATTCCGCCGGTCGAGACGATCAGCTCCAGTTGCATGGACAGGGAACCCAGCTGCAGGCGCTCGAGCAGACCGCGCCAGCCGCGGCGCACCAGCTTGCCGCGGATCAGGCCGAGATGCTTGCCGCGCCCTTCGCGGATGCTGCGGTAGGCCTGCTCGGCGACCTCCGCCTCCTTGCGCAAGGCCCTGGTGCGCACCGAGGTGTAACCGACCAGCCGTTCGCCTTCGTAATAGGGCGTGACGTTGGCCCGGACCCAGTAATGATCGCCGTTCTTGCGGCGGTTCTTGACGATGCCGTTCCAGCTCAGGCCCTTGCCGACCGTTTCCCACAGGTTGGCGAAGGCGATGGCCGGCATGTCCGGATGCCGGACCAGGTTGTGCGGGGCGCCCATCAGTTCCTCATGGCTGAACCCGCTGATCTTGATGAAAGCCGGATTGGCATAGGTGATCCGTCCCTGGAGGTCCGTTCGCGAAATCAGGAAATCGTCTTCCTGCAGTTCGTACTCGCGCTGGGTCACGGGCCGATTGTTGCGCATGCGAAATTTCCCCCGTACAACGAAGCGATGGGCGGTTCGTAGCCGCCCATTCGTGGTGTGTTTCTTTAGAAGGTCTGCCAGTCGTCGTCGGACCCGGAGGAGCTCCGGCCCGACCGCGAGGCCAGCGGCGGCTCCCGCCGCGCCAGCTCGCGCTCGGCACTCTCGTATTGGCGTTGCGCCCAGGACCCGTCTATTCCCCGGGATGGCGAAGAATCCGTCTCGTAGTTCGCGTCGATGCGGAAGCCGTCCACGGCCTCGCGCAGGCGGCGGGCCTCGCCGACCAACTCATCTGCCGCCTGGTTGGTCTCCTTGACCAGGTTGGCGTTCTGCTGGGTCACGGCGTCCATTTCCAGCACCGCCTTGTCGACCAGGGCGATGCCGTTGCTCTGCTCGCGGGAGGCGGCGGAGATCTCGTCCATGATGTCGGCCACCTTCTGCACCGACTCGACGATTTCCTGCATGGCGCTGCCGGCCTGGGCGACCAGCTTGCTGCCGGCATCCACCTGGTCGACCGAGGCGGTGATCAGGTCGCGGATCTCCTTCGAGGCCTGCGCACTGCGGCTGGCCAGGTTGCGTACCTCGCCGGCCACCACCGCGAAGCCGCGGCCCTGCTCGCCGGCCCGTGCCGCCTCCACCGAGGCGTTCAGCGCCAGGATGTTGGTCTGGAAGGCGATCGAATCGATCAGCTTGATGATTTCCGCCACCTTGTGCGAACTCTCGCTGATCCCGCCCATGGTGCTGACCACCTGGGCGACCAGGTCACCGCCTCGCTTGGCCACTTCGGCGGCGCTGTCGGCCAGGGCGTTGGCCTGATGGGCGTTGTCGGCGTTCTGGCTGACCGTGGAGGTCAGTTGCTCCATGCTGGAGGCGGTGTTCTCAAGCGAGGCGGACTGCTGCACCGTGCGGGTCGAGAGGCTGCGGCTGCCTTCGGCGATCGCCTGGGCCCCTTCGTGGATCAGGTGACTGCTGTGGCGCACGGTGCCCACGGTCTGCGCCAGGCGCTGCTGGATGTCGGCCAGGGCGGCGAACAACTGGCCGATCTCGTTGGTGCTGTGCACTTCGATGCGGCCGGCCAGATCGCCGGAGGCGATCTGCTCGCAGTGCTCCACCACCCGCTGCAGCGGCCGGATCACGTTGGCCGTGACCCCCCACAGCACGATGGCGACGGTCAACACGGAGACGAACAGGGCCGCATAGATGGCCCACTCGATCGCCGCCTCGATCCAGGTGAAGCCGGCCTGCGGCATCGCTCCGCCGCTGGCCAGCGCCTGGCCCAGCCTCTCCAGATCAAGCAGGAAAGGGGCGCCGTGCATCCTGGCCGATTGGCCGTGGTGGCCGGCAACCACCGGATTGCGCCGGACCAGCTCCTGCAGCTGCGGGCGCAGGCCGTTGTCGAGCAGGCTGGCGAAGCGCTTCTGCAGCGCCTGAACCTGTGCTTCATGTTCGACGGCATGCGGCAGGGCGAGGAACGCCTCGAAGGCTGCCTGCAGGCCTTTCAGGCGCTCGTCCAGGGCGACCTTGTCCACCTGATGGCTCGGCGGCACGTCCTGCGCATCGCCGGACTGCGCCGGGGCGCTCACCTGCCCGCGCTGTACCGCCTGCTCCAGGCGGGCCTGCTCGTCGCCCAGCGCCTGCAGCAGCTCCTGCAGCCGGAAGGCGACGGCCTGCAAACCGACGACCTGCTGCAGCTCCTGCTGCTGCCGGCCGAACTCGACCAACTGGCTCTGGCTGCGCTCGGCGTAGTGCACGGAATAGAGGCCCAGCGCACTCAGGCTCACCACCACCGTGCTGAAAAACGCCAGTACCAGCATCCAGCTGAGACGTACCGTCATGTTGTCCAGTAGTTTCAACTCATTCTTCCTTTGCGGTCTGCCCACATTGCGGGTGTTTCATCCAGACGATCAGCTCCAGGCCGGCTCGGCCTGCGCATCGTCCTGTTGGTGATACGGGCGTTTGCCGGCGGGCCGCCCCCGGCCGCGCGCGTCGCCATGGGAGCCCTCGATGACGAAGCGCACCACGTGCCGGTTGAGCTGGACACTCTCGCGGGTCAGGCGCTGCGCAGCCTGGGCGCTGTCCTGAACCATGCCGGCGTTGCGCTGGGTCATCTGGTCCATCTGCGCCACGGCCAGGTTGACCTGCTCGATGCCGCTGCTCTGCTCCACGGAGGCGGAGGAAATCTCGCCGATCAGCGTGTTGAGCTGGCCGATATCGGCGACCATGTCGCGGATCAGCTCGCCGGTCCGGCGTACCTGCTGGTTGCCCGCCTGCACCTGGCTGCCGGCACCGTCGATCAAGCCCTTGATCTCGCGCGCCGCCTCGGCGCTGCGGCTGGCCAGCTGGCGCACCTCGCCGGCCACCACGGCGAAGCCGCGGCCCTGCTCGCCGGCGCGGGCCGCCTCCACCGAGGCGTTCAGCGCGAGGATGTTGGTCTGGAAGGCGATCGAATCGATGGTGTCGACGATGCCCGACATCCGATCGGCGCTGACCTGGATGGCCGCCATGATGTCCACCACCGACTGCATGGCTTCGCCGCCCTTGTGCGCACTCGCCGCACAATTCTCCGCCAGGCTGCTCGCCCGGCCGGCGTGTTCGGCGTTCTGCCGCACGGTGGCGGTCAGTTGCTCCATGGTCGAGGCCGTCTCGGCCAGGGCTGCCGCCTGCTGCTCGGTACGTGCCGCCAGCTCGGCGTTGCCGGCACCGATCGCCTCGGCCTCGGCCTCGACCTGGCGGGCGCTGTCGCCGATGTCGCCGATGACGCTGGCGAGGGCTTCGCGCATGCGGTTCATGTGCGCCAGCACGCTGTCGCTGTCGCCGGGACGCAACACCGGCCTCTGGGTGAGGTCGCCGTCGGCGATATGGCTCACCACCTCGACCGCATGGCGCGGATCGGCGCCGAGATCGCGCATCAGGTCGCGGATGACCCAGCCCATCAGCAGCGAAAGTGCGGCGCCGGCGAGCAACAAGCCGATCACCGACTGCATCAGGCGCTGGATGAACATCTCGTTGATATCGGCAATGTAGATGCCGCTGCCGACATACCAGCCCCAGGGTTCGAAGGTACGGATCAGCGAGCGCTTGTTCTCCAGCTCGCTGGTGCCGTTGTGGCGCCAGGCGTAGTCGAAGTAGGCGTGCCCCTGCCCCTGGTCCGCCGCCCTGGCGAACTCGACGAACAGGTTGCGCCCGTCGGCGTCCTTGAAGTCCGCCAGCGGAGTGCCCGTCTCGATGGTCGGATGGGCGATGTTGCGCGTGTCGGCATCGAACACGAAGAAATACCCGCGCCCACCGTCGTAGCGCATGCTCTTGATCAGCGCAACCGCCCGGGCCTGGCCTTCCTCGCGGCTCACCACTCCACGCTCGACCTGCGTGGCGACATCTCCCAGCACCGAGAGCGCAATATCGACCTGGCTCTCGACCTTGGCCCTGCGCTCATCGAACGTCATGCCGCGCATGATCCAGACTTCCACGACCATCAGCGCCAGCATCGCCAGCCAGGCGGCTGCCAGGGTTCCCCAGAGTTTCTGACGCATTGTCAGACTGCCCATTCATCTCTCCTTGCACTGCATTCTTATGGTTATCGAGTCCCGGGACGCTGCCGCCAGCCCTACCGCCAAGGGGGCCTTTTCCGCTCTATCGGCAAGCGACAGCCGGACTTGAGATGAGGCCGGCGCCAAGCTGCGCCACCGGCACTCCGAGCCTGGGGAGGCCCAACATCAAGCCACGGTCTTCTCCACCAGGGCCATTTCCTCGCTGGTCAGCAGCTTGTCGATGTCGACCAGCACCAGCATGCGCTCGCCGATGCTCGCCAGCCCGCAGAGGTAATCGGAGGACAGCGACAGGCTGAACTCGGGCGCCGGCTTGATCTGGTCGGGGGACAGGCTGATCACGTCGGACACGCCGTCGACCACCACGCCGACGATGCGTCCCTCGACGTTGACCACGATGACCACCGTCTGCCCGCCGTACTCGATGCGCTCGAGGTGAAACTTGATGCGCAGGTCGACGATGGGCACGATCACACCGCGCAGGTTGGTCACCCCCTTGATGAAGTCCGGGGTGTTGGCGATCCGCGTGACGTTCTCGTAGCTGCGGATTTCCTGGGCCTTGAGGATATCGATGGCGTATTCCTCGCTGCCCAGCGAGAACACCAGAAATTCGCGGGTATGGGTGTCGGCGATGGCCGCCGCCAGATCGGCTTGCTTGAGGGAAGTCATGACAGCATCAGCTCCTGTTCGGTCGCAGCCGCACGTTCCTGACGGGCGGCGCTCTGTCTGCGGTTGAGGCGTTGCAAATCGGCGATGTCGAGAATCAGCGAGACGCTGCCATCGCCGAGGATGGTCGCGGCGGAGACGCCCGGCACCTTGCGGTAATTGGTTTCCAGGTTCTTCACCACCACCTGCTGCTGGCCGACCAGTTCGTCCACCAGCAGGGCGCAGCGGGTGCCCTCGCCCTGCACGATCACGACGATGCATTCGCTCGGCCGGGTGCGTGCGCCGGGAATGCCGAAGACCTGGTGCAGCGGCAGCAGCGGCAGGTACTCGTCGCGCACCTTGAGCAGCTGGTCGGTGCCGGCCATCGCGTAGATGTCCTCGCTGCGCGGCTGCAGGGATTCGATCACGGCGTTCAGCGGCAGGATGAAGATCTCCTCGCCGGCCCGGATCGACATGCCGTCGAGGATCGCCAGGGTCAGCGGCAGCACGATGCGGGTGGTGGTGCCCTGGCCTTGGCGCGACAGGATCTGCACGTGTCCGCCGAGCGACTGGATGTTGCGCTTGACCACATCCATGCCGACACCGCGTCCGGAAACGTCGCTGACCACCTCGGCGGTGGAGAAGCCGGGCGCGAAGATCAGTTGCCAGACCTCGTCGTCGCTCATGCTGTCGGAAACCGCCAGGCCGTTGCTGCGCGCCTTGGCCAGCAGCTTGTCGCGGTTGAGGCCGGCGCCGTCGTCGATGACGTCGATCAGGATGTTGCCGCCCTGGTGCTGCGCCGACAGGGTCAGGCGCCCGGTGCGCGGCTTGCCGGCGGCCTCGCGCACCTCGGGCGACTCGATGCCGTGATCGAGGCTGTTGCGCACCAGGTGGTTCAGCGGGTCGACGATGCGCTCCACCAGGCTCTTGTCCAGCTCGGTGGACTTGCCCACGGTGACCAGCTCGACCTCCTTGCCCAGCTTGGCCGCCAGGTCGTGGACCTGGCGCGGGAAGCGGCTGAACACGAAATCCATCGGCACCATGCGAATGGACATCACCGCTTCCTGCAGGTCGCGGGCATTGCGCTGCAGGAGGGCGATGCCGTTGACCAGCTCGCTGTGCATGGCGCCGTCCAGCCGGCCGAGCATCTGGTCGAGCATCGACTGGGTGATGACCAGCTCGCCCACCAGGTTGATGATCTGGTCGACCTTGGCCACCGGCACGCGCAGGGAGGTGGATTCGCCGTTGTTATTGTTGTTGGCCGGTGCCTTGCCGGAGGCCACCGGGGGTGACGAAGCGGCAGCAGGCGCCGGGGCGGCCACGGGTGCAGGCGGAGCCGCGACCACCGCGGGCACTGTCTTCCTCTCCTCGGCAGGCAGGACCGTCGGCATGGGCTCGTGCGGCGGCGCCTCGGCCTGCGCGGCAGCGCCAGCCGCCTTCGACGGCGCGGCGGGAGCCGCGAGCGCCTGGATCTCCAGCTGCTCGGGCTCGACCACGAAGCAGAGCACGGCCTCGATGTCGTCGGCGCTTTCGCCGGTGGCCAGCTCCACCTCGTAGCGCTGAACGTCGCCGCTCTGGCCGAGGATGCTGCCGAAATGCTTGAGCTCCTCGATCAGCAGCTCGCGGTCCTTCTCGGCGACGCCGAGCAGAACCACGCGCAGGCGCTCCGTCCCCTCTTCGCCCACAGGCGCCTCTGCCGCTTCCGGCTCGGGCGAGGGCGCCGGCTCGGCGACCGGGCTCGGGGCCGGCACCGGTGCCGGGGCGTGCCCGGCCACCTCCGGCCCCTGCTTGCCGAGCTCCTCCAGGGCCATCTGCTGCAGGGTTTGACAGATACGCGCGAATGCCTCGGGGTCAGGTTCGCTGCCGTTGCGATAGGCGGCTAGCTGGTCTTGCAGCATGTCCTTGGTTTCCAGGAAGGTGTCGACGATATCGCGCCGCAGCTTCAGCTCGCCGCGGCGCAGGTGGTCGAGGATGTTCTCGAAGATGTGGGTAGTCCGTTGCAGGACGTCGAAGCCGAAGGTGCCGGCACCGCCCTTGATGGAGTGGGCGGCACGGAAGATGGCGTTGAGCTGCTCGGGATCGGGGGACTCGATGTCCAGCTCGAGCAGATGACGTTCCATATCTTCCAGCAGTTCTGCAGCCTCCTCGAAGAAGGTGTCGTAGAAGTCGGTGATATCCATGCAAGCACCCTGGCTTATGGTGGTTGGTTAAGGCCTGGCGGCCGGTCGCGCGGGGCCGTTGGCGGTCGCCGGGCCGGCGCTGTCCCGGGATGCGCCCTCCGTTGCCGGCCGGTTGCCGCCATCCCCGCTCGACAGGGGGCCGTATTCCCGCTGATCGAGAATCGAGTCGGCGAAGCGGCTGTCCAGCACGATCACCGCAATGCGCCGGTTGGCCGCATCGTTCGGTGCGGCACCCTCGAAGGGAATCCGGTCGGACATCCCCGAGGTGCGCAGCAGTTTTTCCGGGGCCAGACCGCCGCCGATCAGCTCGCGGCGCGAGGCATTGGCGCGATCGGCCGACAGCTCCCAGTTGCTGTAGCCCGCCTCACCGCCGGCATAGGGCAGACTGTCGGTGTGTCCGGTGATCTGGATGCGGTTCGGCAGCTCGTTGAGCATCGGCGCCAGGGTGCGCAGCAGGGTGCGCATGTAGGGAGCCACCTTGGCACTGCCGATCTCGAACATCGGTCGCTGCTCGGTATCCACCAGCTGGATGCGCAGCCCTTCGGGAGTGAGGTCGACGAGAATCTGGTCCCTGAGGTCCTTGAGCAGCGGGTCGATATTGATCGCCGCCTCCAGACGCTCCTCCAGCTCCCGCAGGCGCTTGCGCTCGAGCTCGTCGATGCGGCGCTGCTCCTGGCGCAGGTCGATGCGCGCGCGCTCGCCCTCGGCGAAGGTCGGGTCCGGTCCGCCACCGGGAATCACGCTCTGGCTGGCGCCATCGCGGTCGCCGCCGGCCATCGCCACCAGCAGCGGCGTACGGAAGTATTCGGCGACCGCGATACGGTGCTCGTCACTGGCGCTGGCAAGCGTCCAGAGCACCAGGAACAAGGCCATCAGGGCGGTCATGAAGTCGGCGAAGGCGATCTTCCAGGCGCCGCCGTGGTGACCGTGTCCGCCCTTCTTCTTGCGGCGGATGATGATGACGGGACGGTCACTCATGCACTGCCGGCTCCGGAGCTCTTGCTGTTGCGCACATGCTCCTCGAGCTCGCTGGCGGAGGGGCGTTCGGCGCTGTGCAGCGCCTTGCGGCCGAACTCCACGGCCACCTGCGGGGCATAGCCGTTGAGGCTGGCGAGCAGGGTGACGCGCATGCATTGGAGCATCTTCACCGCCTCGCCCACCTGGCGGTCGATCCGGCTGGCGGCCGGTGCGACGCACCCGTAGGCGAGCAGGATGCCGAGGAAGGTGCCGACCAGCGCGTGGGCGATCATCAGGCCCATCTCGTCGGGACCGACATCGGCCATGCTCAGCGCCTTCACCACACCCATCACCGCGGCGACGATGCCGAAGGCCGGCAGGGCATCGCTGACCTTGGTCAGCGCATCCACCGGCAGGTGCGCCTCGTGCTCGAACTCCTCGATCTCGTGGACCATCAGCTCGTCGAGCTCATGGGCGGCCATGTTGCCGCTGATCATCAGCCTCAGGTAGTCGGTGAGGAAGGTGATGATCATCGGGTCCTGGACGACCTTGGGGTATTCGCTGAACAGCGCGCTCTCGGCCGGGTTCTCGATTTCCTTCTCGATGGCCAGCATGCCCTCGCGCCGGGCCTTGCTCAGCAGGTTGTAGAACAGCGACATCAGCTCCAGGTAGAGCGCCTTGTCGTAGCTGTTGGTGCGCCGCATGCGCGAGAAGGCCCCCAGGGTGGCCTTGATGATCTTGCCGTTATTGGCGGCGATGAAGGCGCCGACTGCGGCGCCGCCGATGATCAGCAGCTCGAGCGGCTGGAACAGCGGCCCCAGGCTGCCGCCGGACAGCGCATAGCCACCGAATACCGAGAGCATGACAACAATGAGACCCAGAGCGATCAGCACAGGCGAGTCCTTCCAGAGAGAAGCAGTATCCGGGATATCGGCAGGAAGGAATAAGGCTTGAGGGCTTTTCGGAAAACTTTGCCGACCCCGGTGACAGGGAGGTCGGCAGAGCCGGAAAGCTTGAACGAAGGAGATGGAGGAAGGGCCGCCTCCCCGGCTCAACCCTTGGCGCAGAACCCCGGCAGCAGCGTGTCGTCGGCCGCCATCATCTGCAGCTCGATCTCCCGCCGCTTGCGCGTCTTGCCGGCACGCGAAGGCGGCTGGCAGATACCGCAGACGAAATCCCGGGTCGGCGCGTGGGCATGGGCCACGAACTCCCCGCCACAGCAGGTGCAGCGGATCATCTCGAGCATTTCGCTCTCGAAGAAGCGCACCAGCGTCCAGGCCCGGGTCAGCCCGAGGACGAATTCGGCCTCGTCCAGCTGCACCTGCTCAAGATAGAGCCGGAAGGCCTTGACGAACGCCTCCATCCGCTCACAGCCGCAATGCTCCCGCAGGCTGCGATAGATCCCGTAGAACAGCGAGGAATGGATGTTCGGCAACCAGGTCACGAACCAGTCGGTGGAAAAGGGCAGCATGCCCTTGGGCGGCGACACGCCCCGCAACTCCTTGTACAGGCGGATCAGGCGCCCCCGGCTGAGATCGGTTTCGGTTTCCAGCACCTGCAGGCGGGCACCCAGCTCGATCAGCTCGATGGCCAGCTGCACCTGCATCATTTCGTTTACCAGACTCTTTTCCGTCATGACTCGGCATTCCCCACTCGCCCCACCGACTGCGATCCCACCGACTGGTCGGCGGAAATCATCAGCAAGGAGGCATGCAGCCGCGCCAGCCCCGGCTCGCGGGAATTGTTCAAAACCTTCATCAACTGCCCGGCATCCTCGAAGCCCGGCCTGCAGATCAGCTGATTGGTACGTGCCAGCTGCACCAGCTGCTTGCCCGATAACCCTGCCAGCAAGTTGGCCATCTCTTCGCTCAGCTTCAAGCGGAAAATGGCAGTAGCGCGATCCTTGCGTAACAGCCGCTGCACCAGCAGCAGATAGGTGAGATTCAAATCCTGAATCTCTTCGATGAGGGTATCGACAACCATTGGTACTCCTGTAACTCCAACGACAAGCACCCCTGAACCTGGAACGCCCTATGAAGATTTCCTAAAAATCACCACGTTAGAAATGGTTGGCACGGGAATCGTGAGCGGCGTCAAAAAAAATGGCCTTTCCGAGCGCCATTTTTTGAACTTTATCATGCTGTTGTTGTATCCGCTCTAGCGGACTCGCGGAAAGTCGCAGGGACAGGAACGGGAGGATGCGACCGCCTCAATCGACGGACTCGCGGCGGGTCGTCTCGAGGCCATAGACCCAGACCAGCAACTCGGCCACCACCTGATAGAGCTGCGGAGGAATCTGCGCATCCAGATCCACCTGCATGAGCAGACCCACCAGCTCTGGCGCGGCATGCACCGGCACACCCTGACGATGCGCCTCGGCGACGATGCGCTCGGCCAGCAGACCATATCCCTTGGCCACTACCCGCGGCGCTCCGTCCCCCTCGCCGTAGGCCAGCGCCAGCGCCTGCCGCCGCCCCCCCGCCGCGCCCCGGCCGCCTCGCTCTTCACTCATCGGGATTCTCCGCAGCCCACTGCGCATCGAGACAGCGCAACGCGAGTTCTCCGGGGAAACACTGAGCGATACGCTCCCGCAGGAATCCCTCGGTACGCGCAAAGTAATCGAGCAGCTCCGGCGACGCAGTGACCATGGTCAACGACAAGGACTGCCCCCCCAACCAGACCTCCACCCCCAGAGCTCCATGTCCGGGCAAGTCCAGATCGAGCCGCAGGCACCAGCGCGCATCCGCGGGCACAGCCTCCCCCTCACCCTCGCCCGACCGGGCCGATCCCTGTCGATCCGCCTCGGGAGCCTGCACGGACAGGAACATGAACAACCCCGGCCAGGCCTCGCCCTCCCAGTGCAGCACCGGATTGGCCAGCAGCTCCAGCTGATGACGGACCAGGCCCTGCACCTGCTCCCTGGACAGTGCCGGCCCGGTCTGCAGGGCATCTTCGGATTCGAGGACAAGAGACTCGGCAGGCAGCGTCTCGCCGTCGACGGCCTCCGGCCGGCCCGGCATCGGCGCCGCGGGTGGCGCAGCCCCGCCCCCGGCGCGCGGCGAGGAGCCCCCCCCCTTCTCCGGAGGCTGCCAGCCCCCCATCTGCGGCTCGCGCGCCAATGCCTGCAGCGGCAACTCGCCGCGATACCAGCGCGCCAGGTGGGACTCGTAGAAAAGCCCACTCTCGCCGATGCTCTGCCTGAGCAGACCGGCAAGCAGGGTGGCGGCAGGTGGAGTGTCGGCAGAGGGCAGCAGCGGCGCACCAGGCATGATCGCCGACGGACGCGCCGGATGCTCGCGAAGCACGTCGGCAATGGTACGCGCAGCCGGACTGAGACGGGTCGCAGCGGAGGCCGGCCCCGTCGCCTCTCCCGGGCTCGTCGGGCGGGAAGTGATCTCATCGCCGTGCTGCGGCGTCTGCAGCAGCGGCGACAACAGCCGCGGACTGCGCGCATCCAGACGGGAATCGCTGTGCACCGCACGCGCCACCCCGCCCGGAACGATCGGCTCTACCGGCCGGTCGCCCTGCCGTGTCGTCGGCAGATCGACCGGCTTGCCCAACACCTGGTGCAGCAGACTGTCGAGCAGCGGAGTGATCCCGCTCACGGCAGGCCTTTATCGAAGCGCTCGGCGGCTTGGTACACGATCGATGCGCCCACGGCAGGACGATAGGTGCGGTTCAGTTCGCGCTGGCGACGCGAATTGAGGATCAGCCGGCCGAGCTCGTCGCGGCGCGTCAGCAGGTGCGTACGAATCTCCGCATCCAGCGCCAGGATCTGCTCCAGCAACTCGATCTTGCGCAACTGCTCCCGGTGCCCGAGCGAAACCTCGGCTTCCAGCTGCCGAAGCCGTTCGGCATCGATCAAGCCACAGGATTTCTCCTCCAACAGAGCCGTCCAGTCGCCGCGACGAGCCAGTTCCAGCATGCTTTTCGACTGCTGCAGAAGCAGCTCGTAGGACTCGATGAGTTGCCGACCCCGATCCATGCTCAACCTCCCCCTGCCTGGGGGCCGATCTCCCGCCAGGCGGAGCCGACCTGCTCCAGCAAGGCCGCAGCCTCGTCCAGGCTGTGCTCGTCGTTGTGCAGATTGGCGCGCAGCAGCAGCCGCGACACGTACTCGTAGAGCTGCTCCAGCCGTCCGGCCAGTTCCCCGCCGCGCTCATGGTCCAGCGCGGCGAGCAGCCCCATGTTGACGATATCGATCGCCTTGGAGATGGCCTTGCCCTTCTCCGCGACGTTGCCTGCCTGCATGTGCAGCCGGGCCGTCCGGATCGCCGCCTGGACACCATCGAACAGCATCACGATCAACTGGTGGGGAGAGGCCGACATGACCCCGCTCTCGACCCCCACCCTGGCATAGGCGCCTGCCCCACGCATGACAGTCACGTCAATCCCCCCTTGGCTTTTTGCTTACGAGTCGCCCAGCATGGCCTTCATGGCGTCGAACTGCTGAGTCAGATAGGTACTGGTCGAGTTCATCTGGGCGATCAGCGTATCGAGTGAGGAGAACTGCACGCGATAACGCTCGATGGTCGCGGCGATGCTGCTCTCCATGCGCGCGTAACGCTCGTCCAGCGCCTCGCTGCGCGATTCGAGTCCCTCGATGGCGCTGCTGATGACCCCCTTGCTGTCCAGGATGTCGGTCAGCGACGTGTTCAGCCTGGCGGCCAGGCCCGGCTTGTCGGCGGTGCCGGCGAACAGCGCCTGGACATCTGCAAGATCGCCTTCGAGCGCCTTGGTCAGCTTGCTGTCGTCGACCCTCAGGGTGCCGTCGAGCTGCAGCGAAACCCCCAGATCCGACAGGTAGCGATAGGTGCCCTCGTCGAGGCCGCCGGTGACGGTCTGGCGCAGCCGGCTCTGCACGCCGCGCAGGGTCGAGTCGCCGAGCAGGGTACCGGCCTTGCCGCTGTCGGCATCGTAGGAAGTGAGATTGTCGGTGGTGCCGTCCAGGGAGTTGAAGGCGCTGACGAAGCTGCTGATGGCCGACTTGATCGATGCGGTGTCGCGCTCGACGGTCAGAGTCTGCGCATCGCCGGTGGCGGACACGGTCAGGGTCACCCCGTGCAGGGCACCCTCGACGGTGTTGCCCTGGCTGGTGATGGCCAGGCCGTTCACGGTCAGTTGGGCGTTCTTGGCTGCCGCCGTTTCCTTGTAGCCACTCGCATTGGTATCGGCATCGTAGGGATTGAGTAGCGTATTCAGTTGATCGCCACCACTCCCTCCATCGGCGAAACTCACCGTCATGGCCGACTCGGTGCCGGTCGACTTGGCGGTCAGCGCCAGACGCCAGGGCGTGCCGCTGCCGTCGTTGACGATCGAGGCGGTGACACTCCCCTTCTTGGCGTTGATCGCGTCGCGGATGGCCTCCAGGGAGTTGCTGCCGGCCGCCACATTGATGGTCAGGGTTTCCTCGCCACTGCTGATGGTCAGGGTCCCGGCGCCCAGGGCGGCGGTTTTGTCAGCTACCCCGGCAGTGGCCAGGCTGTGTGCCTGGGCGAGCTGGGTCACCTGCACCTGGTAGCTGCCCGGCACCGCGCTGGAGGTCACCGCCACGCCCACGCCACTGCCGCTGATGCGGCTGGTCTGCCCCTGGTAGGTGGAGGTCGTGGCGAGCTTCTTGACCGCAGTCTGCAGGCTGGTCAGGGAACTCTGCAGGCGGCCGAAGGCGGAAATCTTGCTCTCGATGACACTCTGCTGGTTGGTGATGGGGGTGAGTTTCAGACGCTCGGCGGATTCGAGCTGATCCAGAAGACCGGTGAGGTCGAGACCCGAGCCAACGCCCAGTGACGAGATAGTAGCCATGTCAGTCCTTATGAAGCAGCGCGGCGGCCCGCGAAGCGGACGGCTGCGCAATAGCCGATTTCGTTTGCTGCTTCAGGATATCGGCCTCGCCGCGGCAGACTTTAGCGACCATCCGCCGCCCGGCCTCAGACCTGCATGCTCATCACTTCCTTGTAGGCACTGACTAGACGGTTGCGTACCTGCACGCCCATCTGGAAAGCCACGCTGGCCTTCTGCATGTCCACCATCACGTCGTTCAGGGCCACCCCCGGCTCGCCGGCCTGGAAGGCATCGGACTTGGCGCTGGCGGTCTGCTGCAGCTGGTTGACCCGATGGATCGCCGCCTGCAATTCGCCGGCGAAGCTTCCCGGTGCGGCTCCGGCCGCCTGCAGGCTCGGACCGGGGGCGCCGGCGGCCTGACTGGCGAGAATCTGCATCTGCTGCAAGGCGGACTGGATGACGGGCGAACTCATGGGCAGGCCTGCAAGAAAAAATGGACGAACGTTTGATGGTTGCAAGCCTAACAACCCCTCCTGACCCGGCAAGCGGCCAATTGACCCTAAAAGCAATGGCTTTTTGAACCTTTACGCATCGAGTCTCCCCGGATAATGGCGCTCGCCCAGGATCGCCCCGCTTTCCTGGCGCGCGCTTGCGCGGCCAGCAGACCCGGGTGCGTGCAACCTATCATCCAAGAACCGGATTTCTCATGTTTTTCCCATCGCCCCAGCCCTCTGCCGGAGACGCTTGTGAGTAACGCGGTCTCCGGGCAAGGCACCGCGCTAGCCACCCCTGCCCCGCCTCTGGCCAGCCGCCTGCTCGCACCGATGCGCAGCCAGCCGCTGCTGCCGCTGATGCTGGCCGGCGCGACTGCGCTGGCGATCATCGTCGCCATGCTGCTCTGGGCCCGCGCGCCCGAGTACCGGGTACTGTTCGCCAACCTCGACGAGGCCGACGGCGGGCGGATCATCAGCGAGCTGGAAAAGCGCGCCGTACCCTATCGCCTGAGCGAGGGCGGCCAGGCCCTGCTGGTGCCGGCCGAGCAACTGCACACCCTGCGCCTGCAGTTGGCCGAACAGGGCCTTCCGCAGGGCGGCAACGTCGGCTTCGAGCTGCTCGACAAGCAGGCCTTCGGGGTCAGCCAGTTCGCCGAACAGATCAACTTCCAGCGCGGCCTGGAAGGCGAGCTGGCGCGCTCCATCGAGTCGCTCGGCCCGGTTTCGCGGGCCCGCGTGCATCTGGCCATGGCCAAGCAGTCGGTGTTCGTGCGCGAGCGCGAGCCGGCCCGCGCCTCGGTGGTACTCAGCCTGCAGCCGGGCCGCGAACTGGGCGAACCCCAGGTCAACGCCATCGCCCACCTGGTTTCCTCCAGCGTGCCGGGACTTTCCATCGACGCGGTTACCGTGGTCGACCAGAGCGGCCGCCTGCTCTCCCGACAGGGCAGCGCCCGCGACCTCGACGGCACCCAGCTGGACTACATCGACGAGGTGGAGCGCTCCTACCAGCGGCGCATCGAGAACATCCTCGCCCCGATCCTCGGTGCGCAGAACGTGCGTGCCCAGGTGGTCGCGCAGATCGACTTCGCCAGCCGCGAGCAGACTGCCGAGCGCTACGGCCCCAACCAGCAGCCCGGCGAAGCGGCCGTGCGCAGCCAGCAGCTCTCCGAGAACCTGTCCGGCGGCACCGAGCCGGCCCGCGGCGTGCCCGGCGCGCTGACCAACAGCCCGCCGAATCCGCCGCCGGCACCCGCCACGGGCGATAAGACGCAGACCGGCGATGCCGCCAGCGGAGAGGCCGGTCAGGCAGCCGCTGCGGAAAAGTCGCCCACGGCGCTGAGTCGCGACAACACCATCAACTACGAGATCGACCGCAGCGTCGAGCACGTGCAGTACCGGCGCGGCAGCGTGCAGCGCCTGTCCGCCGCGGTGGTGGTCAACTACCGGAACGTGATCAAGGACGGTCAATCCACCCGCGAACCGCTGAGCCAGGAGGATCTGGCCCGGATCGACCGCCTGGTCCGACAGGCCATGGGCTTCACGGACGCCCGTGGCGATCAGCTGGAAATCATGAACAGCCCCTTCGCCGACATCGAGGTGGCCGATCAGCTGGAGTGGTGGAAGACGCCGGAGTTCTACAACCTGGTGGCCAGCCTGTCCCGCTACCTGCTGGTGGCCTTCATCGCCCTGCTGCTCTGGCTGATGGTGCTGCGCCCGCTGAAGCGCCGCCACCAGGAGAGGCTGGCCGCCGAAGCCGCCGCCCGGGCCGAGGCTACCGAGGCCGCGCAAGCCGCCCTCGAAGCCTCCCGAGTGCCGGCCCTCGCCGTCGAGGAAAGCCATAGGCGCGATCTGCGGCGCAAGTCGCCGATCTACGAACAGAACCTGCAGAGCCTGCGCGAAATGGCCAAGGAAGACCCGCGCATGGTGGCCATGATCATTCGCGGCTGGATGAAGAAAGAAGAAAAATGACTGAAATGACCGGTGCGCGGCGCAGCGCGATTCTCCTGCTGTCCCTTGACGAGGACAGCGCGGCCGAGGTCTTCAAGTACCTGCCCAACCACGATGTGCAGACGATCGGTATGGAAATGGCCCGCCTCATCCAGGTGTCGCACGACGAAATGCGCCAGGTCCTCGAGGAATTCATGGACGAGACCGAGCAATATGCGGCGATCAACATCCAGTCCAGCGAGCACATCCGCGCGGTGCTGACCAAGGCTCTGGGCAGCGAGCGGGCGGCCAGCCTGATCGACGACATCCTCGAGACCAGCAACAGCGGCACCGGCATCGACAAGCTGAACCTGATGGAGGCCTCGACGGTCGCCGAGATGATCCGCGACGAACACCCGCAGATCATCGCCACCATCCTGGTCCACCTGGAGCGCCACCAGGCCGCCGACGTGCTGGAGCTGTTCGACGAGCGCCTGCGCAACGACATCATCCTGCGCATCGCCACCTTCAGCGGCGTGCAGCCGATCGCCCTGCACGAGCTGACCGAAGTGCTCGGCGGCATGCTCGACGGCCAGAACCTCAAGCGCAGCAAGATGGGCGGCGTGAGAACCGCGGCGGAAATCCTCAACCTGATGAACTCGACCTTCGAGGAGCTCGCCATCCAGACCGTGCGCGCCCACAGCGAGGACCTGGCGCAGAAGATCCTCGACGAGATGTTCCTCTTCGAGAACCTGCTGGAGCTGGACGACCGCAGCATCCAGCTGATCCTCAACCAGGTGGAGAGCAACTCCCTGGTCATCGCCCTCAAGGGTGCCCCGCCGGCACTGCTCGACAAGTTCCTGGCGAACATGTCGAACCGTGCGGCCCAGCTGATGCGGGAGGATATGGAAGCGCGCGGACCGATCCGCATCTCCCAGGTCGAGACCGAGCAGAAGGCGATCCTGCAGATCGTCCGCCGCCTGGCCGACAGCGGCGAGATAGTGCTCGGCGGCGGAGACGACGCCTATGTCTGACCAGCCGTCCTGGTCGCGCGACGACGCACACTGGCGCCCCTGGCAGATGGACGAGCTGGGTCGCCCGCGGGACGCCCACTCCGCCCCCGACAGCCAGCGCCGCGAGGTCCAGCGCCAGCAGGCCTTCAAGCGCGACGCCGAACTCAAGGCCCTGCGCGAACAGGCCCGCGAGGAGGCCCGTCGCCAGGGCTACGAGGAAGGCCTTGCCGCCGGCAAGGCGGACGGCCATGCGCAGGGCCTGGAAGAAGGCCGCCTGGCCGGCGAGCAGATTTTGCAGGAGAAGATCCGCGAAGCCGTGGAGCCGCTGCGCGCCCTGGTGCAGACCTTCGAGCAGGCGCTCGCCCAGCTCGACGGGCAGATCGCCGAGCAGCTGGTCGAATTGGCCCTGGCCGGCGCCCGCCAGTTGGCCGGCGAGGCGCTGCAGGCCGAGCCCGAGCACATCCTGCCGATCGTCCGCGCCCTGCTGCACAGCGAACCGCCGCTCGGCGGCAAGCCGCGTCTGTGGCTGCATCCGTCCGATCTGCAACTGGTCCGCGAGCAGCTCGGTGCCGAACTGCACGCAGCCGGCTGGCAGCTCCAGCCGGACGCCCTGATCACCCGCGGTGGCTGCCGGGTGACCAGCCAGGGCGGCGATCTGGACGCCACCTGGGAGAGCCGCTGGGCGGCGATCGCCCGCCAGGTGCGCAGGCGCCCTGTCACGCCGCCGGCCGACGAGGGCCCTGCAGCGTGAGCGGCAACCCCCACCAGCAGCGCTGGTCACAGGCCCTCGACGGCCTGTGCCGGCGCATCGACGACCTGCCGCCGTACCGGCGCAGCGGGCGCATCGTGCGGGCCACCGGCATGGTCCTCGAGGCCGTCGGCCTGGCCATCCCTCTCGGCGGGGTGTGCCGCATCGACCTGGCCGCCCAGCCTGGCAGCCCCGCGCAGCAGGCCGAAGCCGAAGTGGTCGGTTTCGCCGGGGAACGCCTGTTCCTCATGCCGCTGGAGGAGATCGCCGGCCTGCAGCCGGGCGCCCGGGTATTCCCTCTCGGCGAGGGCAGCGATGCGCTCAGCGCACGGCACTTCCCGCTCGGCGAGCGCCTGCTCGGCCGGGTGGTCGACAGCAGCGGCCAGCCGCTCGACGGCCAGGGCCCGCTGGAGGACGTGCCTCATGTCAGCCTGCACACCCCGCCGCTGAACCCGCTGCACCGGGCTCCCATCGACCGCCAGATCGACGTCGGCATCCGCGCCATCAACGGCCTGCTCAGCGTCGGCCGCGGCCAGCGCATGGGCCTGTTCGCCGGTTCCGGGGTCGGCAAGTCGGTGCTGCTCGGCATGATGGCGCGCTACACCCGTGCCGACGTCATCGTGGTCGGGCTGATCGGCGAGCGCGGCCGCGAGGTGCAGGATTTCATCGACAATATCCTCGGCGAGGAAGGCCTGCGCCGCTCGGTGGTGGTCGCCGCCCCGGCCGACACCTCGCCGCTCTCGCGCCTGCAGGGCGCCGCCTATGCCACCCGGCTGGCCGAGGACTTCCGCGATGCCGGCCGCGACGTGCTGCTGATCATGGACTCGCTGACCCGCTACGCCATGGCCCAGCGCGAGATCGCCCTGGCCATCGGCGAACCGCCGGCCACCAAGGGCTACCCGCCGTCGGTGTTCGCCAAGCTGCCCAAGCTGGTCGAGCGTACCGGCAACGGCCCACGCGGCGGCGGATCGATCACCGCCTTCTATACCGTGCTCAGCGAGGGCGACGACCAGCAGGACCCGATCGCCGACTCGGCACGGGCGATCCTCGACGGCCACATCGTGCTGTCCCGGGCCCTGGCGGAAAGCGGCCACTACCCGGCCATCGACATCGAGGCCTCGATCAGCCGGGCGATGACCGCCATCGTCGACGATGTGCAGCAGCGCAAGGCCCAGCAGTTCAAGCAGCTGCTCTCCAGATACCAGCGCAACCGCGACCTGATCAGCGTCGGCGCCTATGCCCCCGGCCACGACCCGCAGCTGGACCGCGCGGTGAACCTCCATCCGCAGCTCGAGCGCTTCCTCCAGCAACGGATCAACGAGCGGGCCGGCATCGAGGAGACGCTCAAGGCGCTCAACGCAGTGATTCCCACCCCATGACGCCGTGCAGGCAAGGCAGGACCCGGTATGTCCACGACCAGCGCGCTTGACATCCTCATCGATCTGACCCGGGAGGCCCTGGAGGCCGCCGGCCGCACCCTGGCCGACCAGCGCCGTACCCAGCAGCAGGCCCAAGCGCAGATGGATACCCTCGAGCACTATCGCCAGGAGTACCGCCAGCGCCTGCAGCAGGCCATGCAGGAAGGCATCGCGCCGGCCAGCCTGCACAACTACCGGGCCTTCCTGGCCTCCCTGGACAATGCCATCCAGCGCGCCGTGCAGACCCTCGACGCACAGCGCCGGCAGGTCGATCACAGCCAGCGGCACTGGCAGGAGCAGCGCCGCAAGCTGAACTCCTACGACACCCTGGTCGAGCGGCGCGCCCTGCTCGGCCAGCTGCGCGAGAACCGCGCCGAACAGCGCCGCAGCGACGAGACCAGCGCCCAGCTGCGCCTGCGCCGCGACACCTCCAGCCTCACGACCGACAGCAGCCTGTAAGAGGTCCCCATGGATATCACCGCCCTGCCGGCCAGCCCCCTGTCCGGCACCGCCCCCGGCTCGACGCCAGGCGCCTCGCCCGCAGCCGCCAACGCGGGCGGCGGCTTCGCCCGCAGCCTCGAACAGGCGGTCAACCGTCAGGCACAGGACGCCCATGACGTAGACTCTACCCCAGCAGTACAGATCACCCATATTGACTCTGCAGCACTACCAACCGCTCCTGCGGTTGGTGCCATGCATCCCGTTATCAAGCCCACCCTGCCGGACCAGCCGCCGGCACCTCCCGCCGGCAGCCCGAACGGCTTCCGGGAAGCGATGCCGCGCACCACCGATACGCGCCCGGCCGACCCGGCAAGCCCGCTGCCGCTCCTTACGCCCGCCCTGACGGACCAGCCGCCGACACCTCCCGCCGGCAGCCCGAACGCCCCCCGGGAAGCGATGCCGCGCACCACCGATACGCGCCCGGCCGACCCGGCAAGCCCGCTGCCGCTCCTTACGCCCGCCCTGACGGACCAGCCGCCGACACCTCCCGCCGGCAGCCCGAACGGCTTCCGGGAAGCGATGCCACCCACCGCCGATACGCGCCTGGCCGACCCGGCAAGCCCGCTGCCGCTCCTTACGCCCACCCTGACGGACCAACTGCCGACACCTCCCGCCGGCAGCCCGAACGGCTTCCGGGAAGCGACGCCGCGCACCACCGATACGCGCCCGGCCGACCCGGCAAGCCCGCTGCCGCTCCTTACGCCCAGCCTGACGGACCAGCCGCCGGCGCCTCCCGCCGGCAGCCCGAACGCCCCCCGGGAAGCGATGCCGCGCACCGCCGATACGCGCCCGGCCGACCCGGCAAGCCCGCTGCCGCTCCTTACGCCCACCCTGACGGACCAACTGCCGGCGCCTCCCGCCGGCAGCCCGAACGGCTTCCGGGAAGCGACGCCACGCACCGCCGATACGCGCCCGGCCGACCCGGCAAGCCCGCTGCCGCTCCTTACGCCCACCCTGACGGACCAGCCGCCGGCGCCTCCCGCCGGCAGCCCGAACGCCCCCCGGGAAGCGATGCCGCACACCGCCGATACGCGCCTGGCCGACCCGGCAAGCCCGCTGCCGCTCCTTACGCCCACCCTGACGGACCAGCCGCCGACACCTCCCGCCGGCAGCCCGAACGCCCCCCGGGAAGCGATGCCGCGCACCACCGATACGCGCCCGGCCGACCCGGCAAGCCCGCTGCCGCTCCTTACGCCCAGCCTGACGGACCAACTGCCGGCGCCTCCCGCCGGCAGCCCGAACGGCTTCCGGGAAGCGACGCCACGCACCGCCGATACGCGCCCGGCCGACCCGGCAAGCCCGCTGCCGCTCCTTACGCCCAGCCTGACGGACCAACTGCCGGCGCCTCCCGCCGGCAGCCCGAACGGCTTCCGGGAAGCGACGCCACGCACCGCCGATACGCGCCCGGCCGACCCGGCAAGCCCGCTGCCGCTCCTTACGCCCACCCTGACGGACCAACTGCCGACACCTCCCGCCGGCAGCCCGAACGGCTTCCGGGAAGCGACGCCGCGCACCACCGATACGCGCCCGGCCGACCCGGCAAGCCCGCTGCCGCTCCTTACGCCCACCCTGACGGACCAGCCGCCGACACCTCCCGCCGGCAGCCCGAACGCCCCCCGGGAAGCGATGCCGCGCACCACCGATACGCGCCCGGCCGACCCGGCAAGCCCGCTGCCGCTCCTTACGCCCGCCCTGACGGACCAGCCGCCGACACCTCCCGCCGGCAGCCCGAACGCCCCCCGGGAAGCGATGCCGCGCACCACCGATACGCGCCCGGCCGACCCGGCAAGCCCGCTGCCGCTCCTTACGCCCAGCCTGACGGACCAACTGCCGGCGCCTCCCGCCAGCAGCCCGAACGGCTTCCGGGAAGCGACGCCACGCACCGCCGATACGCGCCCGGCCGACCCGGCAAGCCCGCTGCCGCTCCTTACGCCCACCCTGACGGACCAACTGCCGACACCTCCCGCCGGCAGCCCGAACGGCTTCCGGGAAGCGACGCCGCGCACCACCGATACGCGCCCGGCCGACCCGGCAAGCCCGCTGCCGCTCCTTACGCCCACCCTGACGGACCAGCCGCCGACACCTCCCGCCGGCAGCCCGAACGCCCCCCGGGAAGCGATGCCGCGCACCACCGATACGCGCCCGGCCGACCCGGCAAGCCCGCTGCCGCTCCTTACGCCCACCCTGACGGACCAACTGCCGGCGCCTCCCGCCGGCAGCCCGAACGGCTTCCGGGAAGCGACGCCACGCACCGCCGATACGCGCCCGGCCGACCCGGCAAGCCCGCTGCCGCTCCTTACGCCCACCCTGACGGACCAGCCGCCGGCGCCTCCCGCCGGCAGCCCGAACGCCCCCCGGGAAGCGATGCCGCGCACCGCCGATACGCGCCCGGCCGACCCGGCAAGCCCGCTGCCGCACCTCACGCCCACCCTGCCGGACCAGCCGCCGGCACCTCCTGCCGGCAGTCTGAATGGCCCTGTAGGAACAGAGGCCAAATCACAGGCGAGCAAGAGCCCAACCAACATAACAAGTGTGCCCCTCCCCAGCCCACCAGCATTAATGCTTGCCGATCCTAACCGCTCTGCATTAATTGACTTCGACGACCTGCAATCCATCCGCTCGCGCCTACAAGCAATCGAAAATGCTGGACGACTATCCTTTCCCGCCCCCGCAGAAGCATTCCTGACAAATCAATTGGTCCAACCTGCCCTACCCACGTTACCCCACACGGGTGAGACCATAGTTGAGCTAGCAAACGCCGCGCCGCCAGAGTTCGCTAGCAGCAAGTGGATTGGCCATGCACTACCCCTCACGGAAGGCGTCCAAACGAGCGAAAGCCTCCCCCTTGCCCTCCCACACGGCAGCGTCGGCTCGCTCTTACCAGCCGCTGGCCTCACGACAGCCGGCCCCCCCATCAGCACCAGTCTGGCAGCACCGCTGGCCAGCCCCGAATGGCAACGCGGCCTGAGCCAGCACCTCATCGGCCTGCAGCAGCGCGGCGAGCAGGAGATCGAACTGCACCTGCATCCGGCCGAGCTCGGCCCCCTGTCGATCAGCCTCAAGCTCGGCGAGGCAGGTGCCCAGGCGCAGTTCCTCTCCGCCCACCCGCAGGTCCGCGCAGCAGTCGAACAGGCCATCCCGCAACTGCGCGAAGCCCTTGCCGAACAGGGCATCACCCTGGGTGAAACCTCGGTGGGCGAGCGGCAGCATCAACCCCAGGGGGAGCGCTCGGGAGACTCTGGAGGCAGCGGAGCCCTGGCGGGCGGCGCCGGCGAGGAAGCGGCTCCCGGACAGGTCGAGGCCGCCGCACCGAGGCCGGTTCGTCTCGAGGGTGTCGATCTGTATGCCTGAGGAGAGCGGCCGCAAGGCCGCTCCCCGGATCAATCGGGCGCTGCCGTCGCTCGGCAAAACAACAAGATACGCATGATAGCTGGGTCTTATCGCCCCATCGGAGCTGTGCGCCTGTCGGCATACTTTTTCCCCTCCGAACGAGTTGACCTCCCTCAAGGGCACACGCAATGAGCAAAACCCCTCCCGCACGCGACAACGGCAAGGCCATCTGGCTGCTGGTGATCCTCCTGGTGCTGATCGCCGCCGGCGGCAGCGCCGCGGGCGTGTATTTCCTCATGGGCAAGGGCGCACATGGCGCCGCCAGCGCCGAGGCCGCCCCTGCCGAGGTCGCGCAGGCGCCGATCTTCGTCCCGATCTCCCCCTTCACCGTCAACCTGCGCAGCGAGCAGCGCGAGGAGCGCCTGCTCTATGTCGGCCTTTCCCTGCAGGTGACGGACAAGGCCAGCGAGGAGTTCCTCAAGCAGTACATGCCGCAACTGCGCAGCCGCCTGCTCAAGCTGTTTGCCGCACAGACCGCCGCCGAACTGATGACCCCCAACGGCAAGGACCTGCTTTCGGCGAAGATCCTCGAGATGCTCCAGCAGCCCATGGCCACGCCGCAGCCGAACCTGCGGGTGACCGACGTCCTCTACACCGACTTCATCGTGCAGTAGTTGTCCATGGCCCAAGACGATCTGCTCTCGCAGGAAGAGATCGACGCGCTGCTCAAGGGCGTCAGCGGCGAGGAGGACACCTCGCCCAGCGAGCCCGCCGGCAACCAGCGCATCCGCCCCTACAACCCGGCCACCCAGCACCGGGTGATCCGCGAGCGCCTGCACGCGCTGGACATCATCAACGAGCGCTTCGCCCGCTATTTCCGCATGAGCCTGTTCAACCTGATCCGCCGCAGCGCCGACATCACCGTCGACAGCGTGCGCTATCAGAGCTACAGCGACTTCGCGCGCAACGTGCCGGTGCCGACCAACATCAATCTGCTGGCCATGAAGCCGCTGCGCGGCACGGCCCTGGTGGTCTTTCCGCCGAACCTGGTGTTCATGGTGGTGGACAACCTGTTCGGCGGCGACGGCCGCTTCCTCACCAAGTCCGAGGGGCGCGAATTCACCCACACCGAGCAGCGCATCATCCGCCGCCTGCTGGGGCTGGCCCTGGAGGCCTACCAGAGTGCCTGGAAGTCGGTGTATCCGCTGGAGATCGACTACCTGCGTTCGGAGATGCAGGCCAAGTTCGCCAACATCACCAGCTCGCCCAACGAGATCGTCATCAACAGCACCTTCCACCTGGAAGTGGGCAACCTGGCCAGCGACTTCAACATCGTCATGCCCTACCTGATGATCGAGCCGCTGCGCAGCCTGCTCAACGGGCCCCTCAACGACAGCCATCCGGAAGAGGAGCGCCAGTGGGGCAAGCGCATGGCCAGCGAGCTCAAGCAGTCGCAGATCGAGCTGATCGCCGACTTCTCCACCATCGACCTGTGCATCGGCCAGGTCATGGCGCTCAAGGTCGGCGACGTGCTGCCCATCGAGCTGCCGGAAACGGTCGTCGCCCGGGTCGATGGCGTGCCTGTGATGCGCTGCGAGTACGGCAGCCAGAACGGCCAGCGTGCCCTGCAGGTCAAGGAACTGATCGACCATTCATCCGCCAACTCCGGCGCGACGACCGACCGGTTCGTCAAGGGCAGCCTGCCCGCCGCCAAGGAACTCCACAATGACTGATTCGAACAAAACCGATCTGAACGCCCTGGAGGACGACTGGGCCAGCGCCATGGCCGAACAGGCCGCCGCACCGGTCGAGGACGATCCCTGGGCAGCCGCCTTCGCCGAGCAGACCGCCGCGGCCCCGGTGCCGGCCGCGCAGAGCGCTGGCAAGAACGTGTTCAAGCCGCTCGGCAAGAGCGCCACGGCGGAAGGCATGCGCGACCTGGACATGATCATGGACATTCCGGTCAAGCTCAGTGTCGAGCTCGGCCGCACGCGGATCACCATCAAGCAGCTGCTGGAGCTGGCCCAGGGGTCGGTGGTCGAACTGGACGGCCTGGCCGGAGAGCCGATGGACATCCTCATCAACGGCTACCTGATCGCTCAGGGCGAGGTGGTGGTGGTCGACGACAAGTACGGCATCCGCATCACCGAAATCATCACCCCCTCCGAGCGGGTGCAGAAGCTCAACCGATGAGCGCCGCTGCAGCGACCGCCGCCGGCCTGGAGAACGGCGGCGCCGACAGCCTGCTGGGCCTCGCCGCGCTGGGCAAGACCGCCCTGGCCCTGGCCCTGGTGATCGGCCTGATCGTCCTCTGCAGCTGGCTGCTGCGCCGCCTCGGCCCCGGCCGCCAGTGGCCCGGCCAGCACCTGCGGGTGATCGGCAGCAGCCTGCTCGGCCCCCGCGAGCGCGTGGTGATCGTCGAGGTGCAGGGCACCTGGCTGGTGCTCGGCGTGACCGGCCAGCAGATCAGCAAGCTCCACGAGCTGCCGGCGCCACCCGCGGCCCAGGCCGACACAGGCGCCGCCCGGCCGGCCGGCAGCTTTGCCGAACGCTTCGCCGGCGCCCTGTCCGGCCAACTCAAGCAGCAGCTGTCCGGCCACAAGGCCGCCAACCCGGAGCGACCATGAATCCGACCGTCCTGCGCCGCGGCCTGTGGTCGGCCGCCGGCGTCTTCGGCCTGGCCCTCGCACTCTGTCTGCCGGCCACTGTCGAAGCCGCCCTGCCCGCCTTCACCAGCCAGCCGCTGGCCGACGGCGGCCAGCAATGGTCCCTGAGCCTGCAGACCCTGCTGCTGCTCAGCTCGATGGCCTTCCTGCCGGCCCTGTTGCTGATGATGACCGGCTTCACCCGGATCATCATCGTCCTCGGCCTGCTGCGCACCGCCATCGGCACCCCGGCCGCGCCGCCCAACCAAGTCCTGCTGGGACTGGCGCTGTTCCTCACCTTCTTTATCATGTCGCCGGTGCTCGACCGCACCTACCAGACCGCCTGGGTGCCCTTCTCCCGCGACGAGATCAACTTCGAGCAGTTCCTCGAGACCGGCAGCCAGCCGTTCCGCGAGTTCATGCTGGCGCAGACCCGCGAGGGCGATCTGGCGCTGTTCGCCCGCCTGGCCAAGCTCGGCGAACTCCAGGGTCCCGAGCAGGTGCCGCTGCGCGTGCTGATGCCGGCCTTCGTCACCAGCGAACTGAAGACTGCCTTCCAGATCGGCTTCACCATCTTCATCCCCTTTCTGATCATCGACCTGGTGGTGGCCAGTGTGCTGATGGCGCTGGGCATGATGATGGTGCCGCCGGCGACCATTTCCCTGCCCTTTAAGCTGATGCTCTTCGTGCTGGTCGACGGCTGGCAGCTGCTGGTCGGCTCGCTGGCGCAGAGCTTCTATCTGTAACCGAGAGGTAATCCCGCGATGACGCCGGAAATGGTCATGGACCTGGCCCACCAGGGCATGCGTGTCACCCTGTTCCTCGCCGCCCCGCTGCTGCTCACCGCGCTGCTGGTCGGCCTGCTGGTCAGCCTGTTCCAGGCGGCCACCCAGATCAACGAGATGACCCTGTCGTTCATTCCGAAGATCCTCGCGGTGTTCGCCGTGCTGGTGCTGGCCGGCCCGCTGATGATCCAGCTGATCGTCGACTTCACCCGGGAACTGTTCGCGAATCTTCCCGGCATGCTCGGCTGACCGTGGTCGAGGTCGACTACGCGCAACTGCAGCAGTGGCTGGTCGGCTTCTTCTGGCCGTTCTGCCGGACCGGCGCCTTCCTGCTGGTCGCCCCGCTGCTCGGCCACACCAGCGTGCCCGCCCGCGTGAAGATCGCCCTGGCGGTCCTGTTGAGCATGCTACTGGGCCCGAACCTGCCGCCGCTGCCGGCGGTGCCACTGTTCTCCTGGCCGGGCCTCGGCATCATGCTCGAGCAGATGCTGATCGGCGTGGCCATCGGCATGGTCATGCGCGTCACCCTCGCCGCGGCGCAGATGGCCGGCGACATCATCGGCCTGCAGATGGGCCTGGGCTTCGCCACCTTCTTCTCGCCGGACACCGGCACCAACAGCATGGTCCTCTCGCGCCTGCTGTACATAATCGCCCTGCTGATGTTCCTGGCCTTCGACGGCCATCTGCTGGAGCTCGAACTGCTCGCCGGCACCTTCGCCAGCCTGCCGGTCGGCCAGCTGCGCCTCGATCCGGCGGCCTGGGAGATGCTCGTCCGCTACGGCAGCACCGTCTTCGTCTCGGGCCTGCTGCTGGCCCTGCCGCTGGTGGCCTCGCTGCTGATCATCAACCTGGCGATGGGCATCCTCAACCGCTCGGCACCGCAGCTGACGGTGTTCTCGGTGGGCTTTCCGCTGTCCCTGAGCCTGGGCCTGGCCCTTCTCACGGTGCTGATGGGAGATCTGGGAGGCTTTATGCAGGGGCTGCTGCGCACCGGCCTGGACTTCATCGTGCAGTTGATCACCGGCCTGTCGGCGACGCCGGCCTGAGCGGAGAGCGTCCCCGCCCGGACCGGTGCCCCCTCTCAGAGCAGCTTGAACAGCGACAGCTGGTGGATGTCGACGAAGGCCTTCTGCGCCGCCTGCAGCCCGACCTGACGCAGGCTGTATTCGGAAATGGCCGCGTTGTAGTCCAGATCCACCAGGTCGGAGAGCGTCTGCTCGTAGTTCAGGGCGCGGTTGCCGCCCACCGTGTCGAGCACGTCCAGCTCGTTGAGCCGCGCGCCCACCGAGGCGCGCACGGTCAATACGTTGTCCAGCGCGTTGTTCAGCTCGCGGCTGGCGGTGGACAGGGTGTTGTGCAGGCGCGCCTGGTCGGCGGCGGTCTCGACCGGCGTATCGAGGGTGTCGATCACACTCTTGAGGGTGCGGAACAGGTCGGGATCGGCGTCCTCGGCCTTGCTCACGACGATCGAGTCACCGTCCGCCGGGGTGCCCTCCAAGGTCAGGGTCAGGCCGTTGACGCCGATGCTCTGTCCATCCACATAGGGCGCCTGGGTGGTTCCGCCGTCGGTGCTGTAGGTGGCGGTGCCGTCGGCGGCCACCGTGAAGGCCAGGGTGAAACCGCCGCCGAAGCCCGCGGCCGTGGGATCGGTCACGCTGGGGCCGGTGAAGGTGACGTTGCCAGCGTTGCCCGCACCGGCCGTGGCCAGGTAACCGGCGGAGGCATGCACGGTCCGGAAGATCCGCTTGCCGTTGTCGCTGCTTGGCATCTGCCGCGAGGCATCGACCTGCTGGGCAACTACGCCATCGTCGCCCTGATAGGAAACGGCGCCGGTAAGGCTGTCCTTGACGAAGGGCGGGCTGTTGTCCTGGTAGCCGCCGAACAGGTAGCGGCCGCTGCCGTCGGTGGCATTGGCCTGGCCGAGCAGGGCCTCGTAGATGCCCTTGAGATCGCTGGCCAGGGAGGAGCGGTCGGCGTCGCTGAGAGTGCCGTTGCCGGCCTGGACCAGGCGGGTCTTGGCGCTGGCGATGGCGTCGGCGACGCTGTTCAGCACGCTCTCCTCCTGGGACAGGGCGTTGCGGGTGGTGATCCGCGCGTCGGCGTACTGCTGGTTGACGGCCTTGGACTGGGACACGCTGATCGCCCGCGAGGCGGCCTGGGGGTCGTCGGAGGGATTGACCACCCGCTTGCCGCTGGCGATCTGCTGGCCGACCTTCAGGTACTCGCCCTGCTGGCGAACCAGCGAGCCCAGGCCCTGTTCGAACATGGTGACGGTGCTGATGCGCATGCTTGGCTATCCTCCGGGATCAGGCATCGAGACCGAGCAGGGTGTCGAGTACGGTCGCCCCTACCTCGATGACCTTGGCGCTGGCCTGGTAATACTGCTGGAAGCGGATCAGATTGGCCGCCTCCTCGTCCAGGTTGACCCCGGACTCCGACTGCTGCAGGGCGCGCAACTGCCCGGTGAGCGCCTTCTGCGCAGCCAGGTTGACCTGCACCACGTTGGCCCGGTTGCCGACGTCGCCGACCATTGCCGCATAGCCCTGGCTGAGGGTCGCGATGCCGCCGACCAGCGCCTTGTTCTGCAGGTTCTGCAGGGCCAGGGCGTTGCGGTTGTCGCCGCTGCCGCCGCCGGCCAGGCCGGCGGCGATCAGCGAGGTATCCTGGATCACGTTGTCGAGCCCGCCGGCGGCGCGCCGGGTCGGCTGGATGAGGAAGCGGTCGCCTTCGGCCGGGGTGCCGTTGACCGTCACGCTCATGCCGCCGAACTCCAGGCTGGTGGCGTCGGCAGGGAAGCCTACAGTTTCCCCGGTATCGTGGCGGGTCACGGTGTAGCCGTCGGCGGCGGTGAACTTCACGGTGTAGTCGCTGGCGGTCAGACCGCTCGCGTCGGCGAGGAACTGTGCCTCTAGGTGGGCGCCGCTGGCGTTGTTGGCATTGCCGTAGACAGTCGGCACACCGATACCGATGGAAAAGAAATTCCCTCCGGCGTCGCCATTCAGGTCGATGCCCTGAGCATGCTGGGCGTTGAAGCCCAGCGCTAGGGAGACGGCGAGCTGCCCCAGTTGGTTCCGGGTCTTGTCGAGGGTCTCGCTGCGGAAGATCATCAGCCCGCCCAGTTCACCGCCCTTGAAGGAGGTTTCGGCAAACTCGCGCAGGTTGCCGGCGCTGTCGCGGTAGCCGACCACGGTGCGCGTCGGATCCGCCGACGAGGCCATGGCCTCCAGGGCGAAACTGCTGGCACCGGCGACCAGGGCCTGACCGTTGCCGATCGTGATGTTGTAGCTGCCGCTGTCCTGGATGGTCAGGTCCAGGTCGACCATGGCGCTCAGTTCGGCGACCAGCTGATCGCGCTGGTCCAGCAAGCCATTTGGCGCCGTGCCGGTCTTCGCCTTGGCCAGGCCGATCTCCCGGTTGAGCGTGGCGATCTGCTCGGCGGTGTTGTTGACCTGGAAGACCACGTCCTTGATCTGCCCGTTGACACCCTTCTGCATGTCGTTCAGGTAGTTGTCGAAGGCACGGAACTGCGCGGTCAGGGTATCGGCGGTGCCGATCAGGCCCTGGCGGGCGGCCGGGTCGGAAGGCGCCGAGACCAGATCCTGCAGGGAGGAGAAGAAGCTCTGCAGCAAGGGGTCCAGGCCCGCCTCACCGTCCGCCAGCAGATTGTCGATCTGGGCGATCTGGGTCTCGTAGGCCTCCAGCGCACTGGAATTGCTGGTCGACTGGTTGAGCTGGCCGGCGACGAACTGGCTGAACTGGCGCTGTACGCCGTTGACCCGCACGCCATTGCCCACGTTGTTCTCGCCGAGCAGGGTGGTCTGGCGGTTGTAGCCGTCGGTGTAGACGTTGGTGATGTTGTTGGAGGTGGTGCTCAAGGCCACCTGGGCGGCATTCAGACCGCTGACGCCGATGGAGAAAATGCTCATGAAACCTTCCCTTTCGCAGCTTGCCTCAGGTTATCGGCCGCCGTGACCAAGACTTGAGGCGGTCGCAGCCGCCTCTCCCCGGATGCCCCGCCGGGCCATCCGCATTCACTCCCCTTCGCCGGCCGTCCGACGCATGTCCGCCACGTCCAGGCGCGCGACCGACTGCGACTGGCCGAGCGGCCCGAGGGTGGCCATGACCGCGATGAGCTTGTCGGCATAGGCCGGGTCGGTGGCGTAGCCGGCCTGCTGCAGGGCCCGCGCCGCCTGGGCGGCATCCGGTGCGGCGACCACCCCGGCATAGCGGGGATTGTTGCCGATCAGCCGGGCATAGTCGGCCAGGCCGGCATCCAGGGACGGATAGGCGCGGAAGCGCTCGACCCGCCTCTGCGCCTGGCCGTCGACATACTCGGTGGTCAGCACGTCGGCTGTCGCTCCGCGCCAGTGGCTGCCGGCCTTGATGCCGAACAGGTTGTAACTGTCGTCGCCGCTGGCCGTGGCGATCTGCCGCCGCCCCCAGCCGGTCTCCAGGGCCGCCTGGGCGAGGATCAGCTCGGCGGGTACGCCGCTGGCGCGGCTGGCCCGCTGCGCCGGCTCCTGCAGCCGGGCGAGGAAGTCGGTCACATGGGCCGGACGCTCCACCACGGCGCCCAGCGAGTTCTGCGGCTGCGCCGCAGTCGATCCGGCCTCGGCCGGCGCCTCGGACGCAAGCGCCATCTCGCCGTACAGCGCTCGCGGCGTGGCACGCGGGATCCCGGCCAGCAGGTTCTCCTCCCTGGCGCTCTCCACCACAGCCGTAGTCTGGGTGACGCCGCTCAGTTGGCCGGCCAGTTGCTCGGCCAGCCCCAGGCCACGGCCAGCCAGATGCTGCGCCCATTGCTGATCCAGCAGTTCGGTGTACAGACGTGTCTGGGAGCTGTCGAACAGGCCCGACTGCGGGCTGGCCTCGCGCATGCTTTTCAGCATGGCCTGCAGGAACAGCGCCTCGAACTGCTTGCTCGCCTCGTGCAGCGCAGCCGGCGAGTCCTCGCGAGCCGTGTGCTTGAGACGCTGCAGGCCCTGCAGATCGAGGGCGAAACGCTCGCCGAGCGCAGCTGCGGCCATCAGATGATCTCCAGGTCGGCGCGCAGGGAGCCGGCGGCCTTCAGGGCTTCGAGGATCGACATCAGATCCTGGGGCGTGGCGCCCAGGGTGTTGAGTGCCTTGACCACGTCCATCAGATCGGCGCTGCCCTCGACCAGGTGCAGGGCGCCGCCCTGCTGCTCGATGGAGATCTCGCTGTTCGGCGCCACCACCGTCTGCCCCCGGCTGAAGGGCTCCGGCTGGGAGACGCGGTTGTCGGTGTCGATGACGATCGACAGGTTGCCGTGCGCCACGGCGGCCCGGTGCAGCTTGACCGCACCATTGAGCACCACGGCGCCGGTACGCGAGTTGACGATCACCTTGGGCCGCTCCGCCATCGGCATGACCTGGACGCCCTCCACCCGCGCCATGAAGTTGACCCGCTCGTTCGGCGACGAGGGTCCCTGCAGGCGGATCAGGCCACCGTCATGGGCGGACGCCACGGTACGGCCGAACTCGTTGTTGATGGCGAGCACCACCCGCCGGGCGGTGGCGAAATCGGGATTGCGCAGGTAGAGGTCGAGCTCGCCCCGGGGACTGCCCAGCTCGAGCGGCACCTCGCGCTCCACCAGCGCGCCGCGGGCGATCCGCCCGCCGGCCTGCTGGTTGATCTGCACGCTGCTGCCGTTGGCCTGGGCACCGACCCCGCCCACCAGCAGGTTGCCCTGGGCCAGGGCGTAGGTCTCTCCGTCCATGCCCTTGAGCGGCGTCATCAGCAGGGTACCGCCGCGCAGGCTGCGGGCGTTGCCGATGGAGGAGACGACGACGTCGACCTGCTGGCCGGGACGGGCGAACGGCGGCAGGTTGGCGGTCACCATCACCGCCGCGACGTTGCGCATCTGCATGTTGCTGCCGGCCGGTACGGTGATGCCCAGCTGCGACAGCATGTTGGTCAGCCCCTGCTCGGTGAACGGCGTCTGGGTGGTCTGGTCGCCGGTTCCGTCCAGACCGACCACCAGGCCGTAGCCGACCAGCACGTTGTTGCGCACGCCGGCGAAGTCGGCGATGTCGCGCACCTGCTCGGCCGGCGCTTCGACCGGAAGCAGCAGGCAGGCGAGACAGATCAGCCGGCACAGCGTCCGGCATGCCGCAGCGGCGAAGGACGTAGGGCGGGAAAGGGTATCGGCCATGGCAGAAGGCATCAGAATGGGGACACGTTGAGGAAGAAGCGCTGCAGCCAGCCCATGTGCTGGGCCTCGTTGATGTAGCCGTCGCCGACGTACTCGATGCGGGCCATGGACACCAGGGTCGAGGACACCGTGTTCTGCACGGTGATGGTGCGCGGATTGACCAGACCGGAGAAGCGGATGTATTCGGTACCCTGGTTGATGGCGATCTGCTTTTCGCCGACTACACGCAGGTTGCCGTTGGGCATCACCTGCTGCACCGTCACGGTGATGGTGCCGGTGAAGGAGTTGTTTGCCCGCGACCCGCCGCTGCCGGCGAAGTCGTTGTCGCCCGAGGCGTCGGCGGCGAACTCGCCTACCTTTTCCGGCTTGTCCGAAGTCGTGGACAGCCCTACCGACATGCCCCCCGAGCGGCTGGCATTGGAGGCCGAGTTCTTGCTGGCGCTGACCTGCTCGTTGAGCACGATGGTCAGGATGTCACCGATCATCCGCGGCCGGCGGTCCTCGAACAGCGGCTGGTAGATCTGGCCGGTCTGGAAGATGGAGCCGTTGGCCTGCCGCGGCGCCATCCGGGGAACCTCCATGGGTTCATCCTTGACCACCGAAGTCCGCGGCAGCTGCGCGCAGCCGGCCGCGGACAGCAGAGCCGCCAGCAGCAGCCCGTGACTCGGGCGCAGCCTCCCTGCACGGAGCACTCGACTATTCCTCGCCATGCGCTTACAGCTGGGCCAGACGCGCGAGCATCTCGTCCGAGGTTTCCACGGCCTTGCTGTTGATCTCGTAGGCGCGCTGGGTCTGGATCATGCTGACCATCTCTTCCACCACGTTGACGTTGGAAGTCTCCACGTAGCCCTGGTAGAGGCGGCCAGCCCCGTTGCTGCCTGGAATGTTCTCGTTGGGCGCGCCTGAGCTGGCGGTCTCCAGGTAGAGGTTCTCGCCGATGCTCTGCAGGCCGGCCGGATTGATGAACAGCGCCAGGTTGAGCTGGCCGACCTGGTTGGGCTGGGCATTGCCCGGCTGGGTCACCGAGACGATGCCGTCCTGGCTGATGGTCACCGACAGGGCGTTCTCGGGAATGGTGATGCCGCCCATCAGCAGATAACCGCTGGAGGTGACCATCTGGCCGTTCTCGTCAAGCTGGAAGCTGCCGTCGCGGGTGTAGGCGGTGGTGCCGTCGGGCATCTCGACCTGGAAGAAACCCTTGCCGTTGATCGCCAGGTCGTTCGAGTTCTCGGTCCCCTGCAGGTTGCCCTGGCTGTGCAGGCGCTCGGTGGCTACCGGACGTACGCCGGTACCGATCTGCAGACCGGACGGCAGCTTGGTCTGGGTGGTGTTGTCGGCACCGGGCTGGCGCAGGTTCTGGTAGAGCAGGTCCTCGAACACCGCGCGGGTGCGCTTGAAGCCGTTGGTGCCGACGTTCGCCAGGTTGTTGGCGATCACGTCCATCTGCACCTGCTGGGACTCGAGGCCGGTCTTGGCCGTCCACAGTGATCTGATCATCGGTGAATTCTTCTCCGTATCACGGCCATCGCGACGGCCATGCCTGTCAGCCCTGCAGGGACAGCAGGCTGTTGGCGCGCTGGGCGTTGTCGTCGGCGCTGTCGATGGCCTTCATCTGCATCTCATAGCGCCGCGCGTTGTCGATCATGGCCACCATGGCTTCGGTGGCGCTGACGTTGCTGCCCTCCAGGGCTCCGGTGACCAGTCGCGCGGCATCGTCGGCCGCCAGCGGCTGGGAGACTCCGGCATCGTCCGGCGGCGCGCGGAACAGGCCGTCCTCGCCGCGCTCGAGCTCCCCGGGAGCGGCGGTCGCCAGTTTCAGGCGGCCGACCGCGGCACTGGTGTCGGGGTCCTGTCCCTCCTCCACCACACTGACAGTACCGTCGGCGCCGATGGTCACCTCGCTGCCCAGCGGCACCATCAGGGGGCCGCCGTCACCGATCACCGGATGACCGGCCACCGTCATCATGCCGTTGCCGTCGATCTGCACATCGCCGCGTCGGGTATAGGCCTCGCTGCCGTCGGCGGCCTGCACCGCCAGCCAGGCATTGCCGTCGAGCGCAACATCCAGACCGCGGCCGGTGCGGGTGACCGGTCCCTGGCTGAAATCGGCGCCGGAAGTGGCGACCCGTACCGAGGTGCGGGTCGGCAGGCCCTCGCCACCGACCGGCACGGCTTGCATCTCCATCAACTGGGCACGGAAGCCCGGCGTCACCGCGTTGGCCAGGTTGTGCGTGACCACCGCCTGCTGGTCGAGGCTCTGCTTGGCGCCGCTCATGGCGGTGAACAGCATGCGATCCATGGATCAGGCTCCGTCAGCGGCCGAGGTTGACCGCCTGCTCGAGTACGTCGCTTTGCGTCTTCACCGACTGGGCGTTGGCCTGGAAGTTGCGCTGGGCGATGATCAGGTTGACCAGTTCCTTGGTCAGATCGACGTTGGAGGTTTCCACCACCCCGCTCTCGATCGTTCCGAACTGACCGGCACCGGCTACACCCGCCAGGGCCTGCCCCGAGGCCGCTGTCTCGATCCAGACGTTGTCGCCCACTGGCTGCAGGCCCTCCGGGTTGCGGAAGCTGGCCAGTTGGATCTGGCCGAGGATTTGGGTCTGCTCGTTCGAGTACTTGCCGACGATGTTGCCGTTCACATCCACGCTGAAACCCATCAAACCGCCAGTGGTGTAGCCATTCTGGGTCAGGCCGGATACCTCGAAGTCGTTGCCGAACTGGTTGGTTCCGGTCAGATCCAGCTGGAAAGACAGGGTCGCGGCACCATTGTTAAGCTCAGCCGCAGAAATGGAAAAAGCAGCAGGTTTATATACAGGGCCCAAGTTATAGGCCGCCAAATGATCTAGATAGGCTTGAGCTTCTGGATAAAGAGTCGCGTCTATAGGGTCTGGATTGGGCTGGGTCGGGTCGGCCTCATAGGCAACCTTGGCATCCAAGTAGTCCTGAGTATTGCCATAATCAGCGACGACAGGCCCTTCTACACTCTTTCTGTAGTCTTTATAAGCAAGAAAATCATCCACATACTGTTGAAATTGAGGATGATCAGTCTCGCTTATAGCGGGGGGCGCCGGGTTGGTAGGATCGGCCTCGTAAGCAGCCCTGACATCCAGGTAAGCCTGAACATCTATGTAACCGTTATCGGTCAGATATTTATCAGCGCCTTCATAATCTGCAGGAATGGGCTCAAGCACAGGGCTGTCCTGCAAAATCCCGCTGCTATTGAACGAGACCATGGGCGCCGCGATTGGAGTAATGTCCTTGCCATCCAGCGCAGCATGCACTTCCCATTGATTGATATCCACCTTGCGGTAATAGGTGGTCAGTTGATGCGCATTACCCAGCGAGTCATAGACAGTGGCAGCATTGGCATAAGAGTAGGTAGCCGGATTGGCCGAGTCGAACTCCACAGTCACTAAATCGGTGCCGGCATCCAGGTTCAGCGTGGCCTTGACCTCGCTCGTCGGGCTTGCCCTCAAGCCCTCGGCGGGAATCCGGATGATGCCGTCTGCCCCCACCAGGCGCGCCCCCTGGGCATTCTCCAGATAACCATCGGCAGTCAGGGTCAGTTGGCCGTTGCGCGAATAAACCATCTGGCCGCCCTGTTCCAGACGGAAGAAGCCCGAACCGCTGATGGCCAGATCAAGAACGCGATCAGTGGTTTCCAGGTTGCCGGAGTTGAAGTTCTGCACGACAGCTGCGACCCGAGTTCCCAAACCGACCTTGGCACCGGCATAGATGTCGGCGAACTGGGTAATGGAACTCTTGAAACCAACAGTCTGCGAGTTGGCAATGTTGTTGCTCACCACGTTGAGGTTGGTGGAGGCGGCGTTGAGACCACTCAATGCTTGCGAAAAACCCATGTTTTGCTCCGTGAAGGTTATGGCTACCGACCGACTGTCGGGTTGACCAGAAATCCTGGATCGGCGGGAAACGCCCTTAGAGAATCTGCCGGACGTCCTGCAGGCTGACCTTGCCCTGGAGGGCACCCAGATCCAGCAGCGGACCGCTGGCGCTGCGGGTCACGCCGCCGACCAGGGCATAGTTCAGGGTGGTGGCGGACACTGCCTTGCCGTCGGCAATGGCCTCGATCGTCATCTTGTAGGCGCCGTCCGGAGCCGCGCTGCCATCCTCCAAGACGGCGTCCCACTGGAAGGAATGCACGCCGGCGTCGAGGGCTCCCAGATCGAACTGGCGTACCGCCTTGCCGGCTCCGTCGGTCAGGGTCACCTTGACCGAGCCGGCTGCCTGCCCCAGTTCGATGCCGAACGGCGTTGCCTCCTGGTTGCCGACCAGCACCTGGCTGCCCGGTACCAGCACGCCATGACCGACCAGCGCCGCAGCCTGCAGCGCCTGGCTCTCGTCGATCTGCCCGGTGATGCTCTCCAGGGTGGAGTTGAGCTGCTCGATGCCGTTGAGCGTGTTGATCTGCGCCAGCTGCGAGGTCAGCTCGGCGTTCTCCATGGGCTTCAGCGGGTCCTGGTTCTGCAGCTGCGTGACCAGCAGGGTCATGAAGTTTTCCCGCAGATCGTCGGCGGTACTCTTGCTCTGCGTCGAGCCGACATTGCCATTGAGGGCGCTGACGACCGAGGTATCGATGGTGCTCATGAAGGAATTCAGCCCTCGCCGAGAGTCAGGGTTTTCAGCAGCATCTGCTTGCTGGTGTTCATCACCTCCACGTTGGCCTGGTAGGAGCGCGAGGCGGCGATCATGTTGACCATTTCATGCACGGGCTCGACGTTGGGCAGGCTCACGTAGCCTTCCTCGTTGGCCAGCGGGTGCTCGGGACGGTACTCCTGGCGCAGTGGCGAAGGATCCTCCACGACCTGGACCACTCGCACCCCGCCGGTTGCGGAACGCCCGCGGGCCTGGGTTTCGAAGAGCACATGCTTGGCACGGTAGGCCTGGCCATCCTCGCCCCCGACACTGTCCACGTTGGCCAGGTTGCTGGCGGTCACGTTCATTCGCTGCGACTGTGCGCTCAGTGCCGAGCCGGCGATATCGAAGATGCTGAACATCGACATGCTGTCCTACTACTCCACTCACTCCGGCTGCATGGCAGTCTTGAGCCCCTGCAGGCGACTGTTCAAAAAGGTCAGGCTGGCCTGGTAGCGCACCGTGTTATCGACGAATTGCGCGCGCTCGCGGTCCATGTCCACGGTGTTCCCATCCAGGCTGGGTTGGTCGGGAACCCGATAGAGCAGCTCGCGCACCGCGAACGTCAATGAAGCTCCCTGCAGATGCCGCGACGAGGTGGTCGCCAGGTGCATGGAGGAAGAGCCTCGCCCCTCCTTGACGGCCTTGGCCAGCTCGCGGGAAAAGTCGAAATCGCGCGCACGGAATTCCGGCGTGTCGGCATTGGCGATGTTGGCGGCCAGTACCTGATGGCGCTCGGTGCGCAGGTTCAAGGCTTCCTGCTGAAAGCGCAGCGAAGCGTCGAGCTTGTCGAGCATGCCTGCGATTCCCCTGATGATCATTTAATTGATGGCAGAATAGCGGCACGCCCTTCGGGGCAAAGGCAGAAACAGGCTCGCATTTACCAACCAATTCTGCCCTTCTGTCCCGATGCCATACTCCCTAGAATCTCCGTCCCGCCGCCGACGGAACAACCGCATGTCGCGCCTCCCTCCGCTCCGCTTCCTCCTGACGGGGGCCTTGTCGTGCCTGCTGGTCTGGCAGCCGGCCAAGGCCGAACCGGACCTGCTGGAAGCCAGGGTCCGCGAGTTGATCGCGCAGCGCCTGCCGCCCAGCGACCGGCAGGAGCTGCGAATCGAGCTCGAGCGCCCGGCCGCCGCACTTCCCGACTGCGACGACCCAAGGCCGTTTCTGCCGCAACCGAATCAGCGCCTGCCGGGACGGCTCGCAATAGGCGTCCAGTGCGCCGGCGACAACCAGCCCGCCCGCTACCTGCAGGCCTTCGTCGGCATCTTTGGGGAATATGCGATCGCCCGACGCTCGATAGAGCCCGGGGAAATCATCGAGCCGGACATGCTGGCGATACGCCAGGGACCACTGGAGCGCCTGCCCCGCAATGCGGCCATTGCGGGCGACGAGATTCTCGGCATGCAGGCCACGCGTGCCATCGCCGAGGGCAGCACGTTCCAGCGCAGCGCCCTGCGCGCCCCCGAACTGATCGAGCGCAATGCTCTGGTTGTCCTCGAGGCCCGGGGCCCCGGCTTCACCATCAGCCGGAAAGCCACTGCACTCGACAGCGGCAGCCTGAACGGCCTGGTGCGGGTGCGCACCGAAGAGGGGGAAGTGCTGCGCGGCAGGGTCATAGGTCGTAATCGGCTGCAGGCCGGCCCGTGAATTTCAGCTCGCAGCTTGCGCATTTTGGTGCAGCAAAAGTTCAAGTTTGCCCGCCGAGGGCCGATACTTTGCATCGGGAACACTGCGAGGGAAATCCACCGTGAAAATCGACAATGCCGCTTCGCCGGGCGCCGCACGACCAGCCGACAACCGGGAGGCCGGCCTCCGCATCCGTCGCGGCGATGCCCCCACTCAAACGGAATCGCCCGCCGCCATCGCCCACATCGGCCAACCCATAGAGACGGATGCCACACAGGATATCGACATGGCCCGCGTCATGGAAATACGCCAGGCAATCGGCGAAGGCCGCCTGCAGATTCGCCCCGAACGCATCGCCGAAGGATTGATCGAAAGCGTCCGCGAACTGCTCGACGACGGCGCCTGACAGTTCTCACCCGAAAGGATTTCCATGAGCCTGAGCAAGCATCTCGCGACCCAGCAACAGACTCTGCAGCGCTTCATCACCCTTCTCGAAGAGGAGCAGCAGGCGCTGACCGAAGCCGCCATCGACGGCCAGCGCCTGAGCGACCTGGCCGCCGCCAAGCAGGGCCTGCTGAGCGAACTCGAACACCTGGAAAATCAACGCAGCAATGCCCAGATCAAGCTGGGCTACGGCGCAGGACGCCGCGGCGCCGAACAGGCCGCCACGGACGCCGACTGTCTCGCCGCGTGGCAACAACTGCTCGAGCTGGCCAGCCACGCCCAACTGCTGAACCGCCTCAATGGCGACACCATTCGCACGCGCCTGGGCCATAACCAGCGCATCCTGAACTTCCTGCACGAAGCGGCCGGACACTCCCTCTACGGTCCGGACGGGCGCTCCCGACGCAATGGCAGCCTCTCCGGCCTGTCCACCTGAGCGACGACAGGCCCTCGCCCCGACGGGCACCACGGCATGAAACATTCTGGCTGGGCGAAGCGGAGGGACAGGAGAGAAGACTCCCGCGAACAGCCTTGAACTTCCAGGCCGGAAATGAAAAAGCCCCGATCAACTCGGGGCTCTTTCATTCAATCTGGCGGTGGAGGAGGGATTCGAACCCTTATCAGCCTGCCTGAACTCCGCTCTAGGCCGCTAAATACCTCAGCTACACATCCAATAGATGGCGTATAGCGGCGTATGCCGGCGGGCTTTTTGTCCTAAAATTGTCCTAAGATTTTTGCCGCCATCACACCCCTCCTCGCCCGTCCGGGCACCTCAACCCCCTCCCCTTACCCAAGCTCATAGCAACCCCGCCAACGCATCCGGCTCCCAATTCATGATCACCAGCTCGCCAGTCACTTCGGCCTTTCCATGCCGCTGGTTGGTGTTGCTGTAGCGGATATCCAGGCGCTCCATGTGGAAGCCTTCGAAGGCCTGACGGATGTCGAGATGGTCGTTGATGCTGACCATCACCTTGCCCTTGCACGAACGCATAAACGCGGCCATCCGTTCGTATTCGTCGAACGGGAAGTCAACCCCGTAACCCTCTGTCTGCCAGTACGGCGGGTCCATATAGAAGAAGGTATGCGTCCGGTCGTAGCGCTTGGCGCACTCCAGCCAAGGCAGGTTCTCGACGTAGGTGCCGGCCAGGCGCTGCCAGGCAGCGGAGAGATTTTCCTCGATGCGCAGCAGGTTGATGGCCGGGCTGGTGGTAGCTGTGCCAAAAGTCTGCCCAGATACCTTGCCGCCAAAGGCGTGGTGCTGCAGGTAGAAGAAGCGCGCTGCCCGCTGGATGTCCGTGAGGGTTTCCGGGTGGGTCATCTTCTGCCACTCGAAGACTTGCCGCGAGCTGAGCGCCCACTTGAATTGGCGGACGAACTCCTCGAGGTGGTTCTGCACGACGCGATAGAGGCTGACCAGATCGCCATTGATGTCGTTGAGAACCTCGATGGACGCGGGAACGGGCCGCAGGAAGTAGAGTGCCGCGCCGCCGGCAAAGACCTCGACGTAGCACTCGTGCGGCGGAAAGAGCGGGATCAGGCGGCCGGCCAGGCGGCGCTTGCCGCCCATCCACGGGATGATGGGATTGATCATAAGGTGCAAGCCTTTACTGTATGGATAAACAGGTGATAGGCTCCCGCCCGCTTCGTGCACGGAGCGGGGAGCCTTGGCTGGGCTTGCAGGGATAGTCTGCTGGTCTGGCGGCGGCCCGGGTGCTGGAACACTGGGGGCCGTCGCTCTCCTTCATTGCTTCACTTCGGCACGATCGCATTCACCCGCTTCCAGCGATCGGCCGTCCGCAGCGCTCCGAGACCAAGCATCGCGAACGTCAGCTCCCACAGCGAGTCGTCCAGGGATGGGAGCTCGGGCACGCCCTGCACGCCGCAGACGGTCAACACCCACGGCAGCAACGGGCGGACCAGGAACTGGTACCAGAGCCCGACAGCGCAGGCCAGCAGGCAGAGCGGCCTGCCGAGCGCCTGGAAGCCGGACTGGCTCGCCGCCTCGACCTCGTTGATCTTCGCCTGGGCCAGGTTGACCTGCAGGGCCGCATCCAGCTCCTTGAAAGCGCCCTCTTGGTCGAGCCTGAGCAGTTCGAGCTGAGCGTGAGCTTTCTGCTCGGGGTCAGGGATCACCCGGTCGAGCAGGCCGGCGACGGTCGGCAGCAGCGCCGTGGCAGTAGTCAGCAGGCTCATGCCAGCATCCCGCCGGCCAGCGCATCCATCGCCTGGGCATAGCACGCATCCCACCGCTGCCGGTGCGGTTTCCCAGGCCGCCAGCAGCGCTGGTAGTAGTCCCAGCTTTTGGCCACCTCGCCCACCTCCGGCAGCGGCGCCGGATCGGTCCACAGCAGCAGGCGGGCGAAGGCAGCGGCGAGGATGTCATTGTGCTCGAGCTCGGCCCATACGATGCCAGGCTCAGGGCTGACCCTCCGGGCTGTGCAGACGCCACGAGCGTATCCCGCCGATTCAGGATGCCGCAGTACCCCAGCCACCCCGCCACCCTGCTCGAATTGCCACCACCCCCTGGCCGGCCCGCCGATCTGCCGGCGATGGATCAAGCCAGATTCCTGCAGCCCGATCGTCAGCAGCATGACTTCTGCGGCCGGGGTATTCATACGCGCAGGCAGCAGCGCAAGCGCCGGGGCGATGGCCGCGGCGCGGATCTCGGATAGAAGCATGGGAACTCCAGAAACAAAAAGCCCGTAGGGCGCGGGTTCGGCTTGGTGATCAGAGAGGGAGGCTTGGCATTACTAGCGCTCGACGACAAGGCTATGCAGCCGTGCTCGTGCCCCCTCGGTCGGCAGCGTCAGCTCGGTAGCGTCTTCCTGGACATAGAGGCCGGCCTTGAAGTAGAGCAGGCGGCCGACGTAGGACGGCAGCAAGTTGAAGCGACACTCGCCGCGGCGGGTGCCGTGGGCGAAGTTGATCGAGATCACCCCGCCGCCGCTGACCGCCACCGAATAGCTAATGCGCTCATCGAGCGGCACGCTCTCCAGCAGCACGAAACCCGGGTCGTCGCTTTGGTTGCAGTTCTGACGGATCTTGGCCTGGACGCTGAATACCTTGCGCTCCGGGTCCTTGCTGGCGTCGGCGATGATCTTCAGCACGGGGCGGCTGATGTCCTTGATGTGGATCTGTCCGATGCAGACTCGCCCGTTGCTGTTGGTCTGACGCATGGTCATTGCTACGCGCAGGTACTGGGCCGGATGCTCGCCCAACTGCCAGTTCTTCAGGGTCTTGGTCCCCGGGATGATCTCCCGGAACTCAGTGCGCGAACGATCCGAGTTCGGCGTGGTGGCGTCGCCCTTGGTGGGGGCCCAGAGGTCCACCTCGCCAGTGTCCAGAACCTTGAAATACTCGTTGTCCGTGAACTCTCCCGGCCAGTAGGTCTTGGCGTTACCGTCCGAACCTACTTCGGAGGTAGTCAGGTTAAAACCGGTTAGGTCGATGCTGGGCATGGTGTCTCCTTAAACGAAAAAACCCGCACAGGGCGGGCTTGGGGCATTCATGGTTCTATTGATTGATGCCGAGCGGCTCTAATGATTCGGGAGCGGATAGCGCTCCTTGATCTCGGCGACCTTGGCCAGCCAGGCCGAGTAGTCCGGCTCGGTGCCGGCGATCAGCGCGTCATATTCAGCCTCGAGCTTCAGCGGATCGGACTCCAGCCGGTATGCACGCGATCGCTGCGCCAGGACGGCGTGCCGCTTCTGTTCGACGGTGGGCTCCGGCGGGCTCTGCAAGGTGGGCCTGCCACCCGCGCCAGGCTTGATCAGCTTCCTGGCAGAATGCCCGGCCAGCAATTCGGCGCGCTGCTCGTGTGTGATCTTCACCGCGTCGGCAGGCATGGTCTTGTTGAGCGCCGAGTCGTAGAACCCGTTGGTCGTGGCGCTATAAAAAATCCCCATCTCCACCTCACCGACCGATGGCAATGTAGTTGTAAAAAAGGCCGCTTTCATACAGCGCCCCGCCGTCGGCAAGCACTCGGGCCCCGCTAACTTTGAACCCAGACGGGTGCTTGTTTGCGCATCCGTAAACGGTCGGCTGAACCGGTGTGCCCCACCCTGCCGACGCTGCTTCCATGACGATGACCGCCCATACCTCGTTCGGGAATGTCACGGGAAAAACCACGTCGTCGAGGTTGCCTGTAGCGGTTGCCCCGGAACCCCACTGCAGAACGATATCCCCGATCTGACGATACCCATTCGGCGTGAGCGATCTCATGCCGCCCGCCTGCGCGGCAATAAGCGCCAGGATCGCCGCCAGCACCTGATCCTGATCGCCCTTGACCGGCGCGATGCCGGCCGCGGCCAGGATGCTGATCAGCTCCTCCTGCATGTCGTTCAGCCAGGCGGCGGATACCGTCGTCGCCGGAACCCCGCCTGCCGGCGAACCCTCGGTGAATTGGTGGTCTTCCGTCGCCGACGGGACGTCTATTCGATGCATGCGTAAAGTCTCGTGTGATCAGTTACTTGTCAGCCTGCCGTGTAGCCGACAAGCGCTCGCGGATCTTCGACGGGCCGAAACTCGACCGCGCCGACCTTGACCACCAGGTCGCCCGAGGCGCCTTCCCCGGTATTGCCCAGGACGATGTCGAGGCGCCAGCGGAACGTCGGGTTGGCCGTGGAAACGCGGATAGCCGGGGTTTCCAGCAGCCCCTTATATGTCCGGTTCGGCCAACGGACCGCCGGATCAGGAGCTGGGTAAACGTCGGGGCTCATGTCAGAAACCGTCAGGCCTGCGGTCACATTCCACAGAGTCAAGGTCACGCCCCGGATGTAGGCGTGCGCGCTGATCTCCACCTCGCACGACGCCTGCAGCCAGGTGCCGACCGGGAACGTCGTGGCCATGTCGGCGGTGGCGGTGCGGAAGCGGGCGGTCGTATCAGTTGTGCCCGGAGTGACAGTGATGACCTGGTACTCGCCGCGGCCGTCGGCGCGCGCCTCCTTGCTGCCGACGACGGCCCCGTCACCGCTGACCAGCTCGATCCGCATGTTGTTTGCGACGGTACCGGTCGCACCACCGGTCAGCGTGCCTCCCGTCCCCAGGCAGAACGGGTTGCTCAGGAGGTTCCCGAACGGGTTGTTGGCCGCACTGTACTGGTCGTCCTGCGCCCATACGCGCGGCTGGGCGGGCGGCAGGATGTCGGCCAGGAAGTTGGCGAAGTCTTCGCCGACCGCCACGCCGCCGGGGGGCGCCTTGTGCAGGCCATCGTTGGAGTAGCCGGCTTTCGGCACGACGTAGGAACCCGTCAAATCGGCCCAGGGCTGGTTCCAGTCATAGAGCCAGCATGCCTCTCGTCCCTTGCAGAAGTCGCGAGAGCGCTGGTTGATCCAGGCGGCCTTCTGCCGCTTGACATCGCCGCCCGGCCATTGCGCGGTGCTGCGCGCCAGGATCGGCAGCAGGACCACCGGGATGCCCAGGCCCAGGTAATACTCCGCGATCGCCTCGCGGGCATCCTGGATCTCCGTGGCGGTCAGCGCATCGATATCGTTCGTGCCGCCGTCGATGACGATCATGTCGCACTCGACCGCCGCGGCGAGGAACTCCTTGCGGGCCGCGATCTGCGCAATCGTCTGGCCGGACACGCCGGCATTCAGCCCCCGGAAATACCGGGTGGTACCCGCGGCACCGCCCGGCTCCCATCCGCTATAGACGCTCGGGTCATACCAGACCGGGGTGAAGAAGCGCCCGCGCGAAAAGAAGCGCGCCCACGAGATCCAGCCCCGCGACGAGTGCGAGACCTGGCTGCTGCTCGACTGGATGTTGTTCTGGATAAGGCTGGTGCCGATGAAGCCCAGGCGTATGCCGCGCCGGAAACCGCCGCCCCCCCCCCCCGCCTGTCGCCGAGATGGTCACGACGCCGGTCGTCGGGTTGACGTCGAGACTGACGTTGGAGCCCTGTGCGATCGTCGCGCCGATGATCGCCCGCATACCGGCCGCCACCGCCGCCATCTCGGCCAGGGGCTTTGGCGAGCCATCGGCCTGGCCGACCCAGACTTGCCCATCCGCAAGGTTCGTAGCGAACTCGCCGACCAGCAGCGTCGTCGGTGCGATACCGCAGGTGGTTTTGCGGCGATGCTGGTACCGATCAGCCATCAGAAAGTGCCTCCATCATAAAAAGTGCCGGTGGCGTCATCGAAGTCGCCGCCATCGATCACGGTGGTCGTGGCGGCCTCAAACTCACCGCCGTCGATGAGCGTGGTCGGCGGCAGGCCGTTGTCGTTGTCGAGCAGGATCAGTTGGCCATTGCCGCCGCCGTCGGTGATCGGGATGCCGTCCACCGTCTCGCCCAGCCAGTTGCGGACCAGGGCCGCCTTGGCGCAGTTGGTCACGATGACGCCTCGCGCGGCGCCGTCGACCGAGCAGCCCTGCATCCGCAGGTCGCCAATGCCGCGGAACTGGAAGGCATGCTGGGCGGGTACGTAGGCCATGTCCTCGACATCGTTGCCTTTGCAGAGAACCTTGGGGATGTCCCACACGACGACGGGGCCGCACTCCCTGAACGTGTTGCGCTTGAGGATCAGCTCGTCCCAGTAGCTGTTGCCGTCGTAGTTCTCGACGTCGAGCGGCTCGACGGCGCGGATCACCAGGTTGTCCGAGAACTCCACCCGGTTCGCATGCTGGTTCGGGTTGCTGGTGTTCACCTTGTAGTGGCGGAAGGCGATCTGCACGTCCTGGATGGTGTTTTTCCGCAAGACGGTGTCCCGGCTGGACGGCGACACGTCGAGCGCGGCATGCAGGGCGCCCAGGTAGCCCGAGATCCAGTTGTCCTCGACGAGGGTGTCGTGGTCTCCGATGACGTGCGAGGTGTTGCCGATGCGAATGCCGCCGCCGTTGGTGACGCCGGCGAATGCCGGTTACTGCGGGTCACGGTGTTGTGGTGTACCCAGCCCTTGACGCTATTCGCGCCGTGCGCGTCGATACCGCTGATGTAGTCGTCGCCAGCGTAGTTGTAGGCGATTTCCCAGAGCGTACACGTCTGGACCAGGTAGTTGTGCCGGCAGCCGGTCGCGTGGCTGTGCTTGATGCTGCAGAGGGTCGAGTAGTACAGCGTCAGGCCGTAGCCTTCAGCCGACTCAAACCGATATGCGTCTCGCACTCGCGCATTGATGATGTGGCAGTCATAGCTGTAGCCGACGCGTACCGCCGCGCCGATCCGTCCCGCAATGCCGTCGATCAGATCCGCCTGGATCGTACAACGGTCACCGTAGTTGATAGCCAGTGCCGAGTTGCGGCGGTTCGGCTGCGGGGCAGCCCACGACATGCCGGCGCGCAGGATGATATGCGAGTTGACTACCGGGGCCATGATGGCAACACCGGCGCCCCAGGCGGTGGGGAAATCCCGCTCCAGGTGGCGGTCGAAGGTCAACGTCTTGGCCACCGGATCGACCGCCACGATCCGGGCGATTTCCATATTGCAGGCTGAGCGCAGGTTCGATGCGACAGGCGCGATCATGTCGGCTTCGGGCCTGGCGTCGCTGATGTAGCAGAGCTGCCCGACAGCAAAGATGTCCGTGCTGGCAACGGTAACCGTATGCGGGCGCTCGCCCGGGGCCACATCAACGGTCAGCGCGGAAAACGCAGCAATGGATATCGTGGTCCCGGTCGTCCAGTCCGACGGCCACTCACTGCCCGGATACGTCGGTTGAAATGTCTCGTCCGGCTCGTTCGCGCACGTGATGTCATCCCCGTTGATCGCGATGACTGTGGTGACTTGCTTGGTGAACGCTTTGCCGTATCGGTCATTTTCCCCGCGCACCACGATCTTGTCGTCGAGCAGCAGGAAGGCGCCTTCTCCGGGACGTAGCGGCAGGACCATGCGGCCCTCGGCATCCACGGTACTGGGCGAGCGCAGGGCCAGGTTGTCGTTGACCATGCCTGGGCGCTTCACCTCCAGCAGGCCGCCGTTGATGCGGATCATCTCGTTCGGCCCGCAGAGGATCGGACTGCGGAAATCCAGGGTGAAGTGGCTCGTCTCGACGGGGAGCGGGCGGTTGATGTAGATCGGATCGTCGGGGTTCTGCGCGGCGATGATCAGCTGACCGCCTGCGGGCATCGCCTCGATCGCGGTCAGGATGGTCCCGGTCTCATCGATGCCGGCGCCGCCGACGAGGCCGAACCAGGTGGCGTAGACCGGCCCCTCGTACTGTCGCTTCCACCGCCGCCCCAGGGTGTCGACGATGAGCGTGCCGGCGTTGTCGGCGCTGGTCGTGTCCCCTGCGCGGTGCTGGAAGAAGCCGCTGATACCCGGCTTGATAATGCGCACGATCGACAGGGGACCGGTGTATGCGCGCAACGCCGCATAATCCTGCAGCGCCGCGGCGCTGTCGACGAGGGCATTGCCCTTGTCTTTCAGCCACTTTGCCAGCGACGGGATGCGGCCGCTCAGGGTCTGCACTTCGGTCTGATCGTCGCCATTTGCGACGTCGAACATGATCTGGCTTGCCGGCTCCGCCTTCAGCACAGCCTGGAGCAGCCGGTCATTGAGATCAGCCGGATCGCTCATCCTATGTCCTCGGGAAGTATGAAGTTTGCGTAGTGCCAGAGCCGGTCGGACAGCAGGTATGCCTGCTGAATCTCGATCGCGCCGTAGCCGTAGAGCACGATCGTGTGGGCGGGCTTGAGCTGGTCGATCTTGCACTCGAGGGGGTCGTTGCCCCAGGTGCGCAGCGGCTCGCCGGCGACGGACAGGCCGGCGCGGAAGGCGATGACCGTCGTCTCGTGCGTGTTGAGCCGCCAGGTATGAACCCAGTCGCCGCTTGTCAGCGGATCGCCGGCTTGCGACAGGCCGGCGCGAAAGGGCCGGAACTCGCTGATGTTCACCTCGTAGCCGAGCGCCCGCGCCACCTCGATGAAGTAGGCCGGGCTCTGGCCGCCGGTGGCGGTGAGCTTCGCTAGCAGGGCGTTGCGACGCCCCTGCTGGGTCGTTTCGAGCGTGCCGGCGCAGTTGTCCGGCAGACCGGCGACGCGCTCCCAATCGGCCAGCAACTCGCTGGTACTGAGCGGGTTCGCCTCGATGATCAGCCGTTCGCCCCGCGCATCGATGCGGGCCAACTCCTGCGCCATGCCATCGAGCAAATCCTCGAGGCGGGTACCGGGCTCGCGCGGGAAGGCGATCCCGGGCGGGAGCAGCGCTTTCAGCTGCTCCTGGTATTCTGCAGCTGTGCGCGGCATGACTCCCCCTTAGAGCGGCTGGAACGTAACCGTGCCGAGCACAGGCATCTCCCCGACCGCATGCATGACGTTCGCGGCCGGCGTGATGATGGCGTTGTCACCCTCGTCGGCGGCGATCGATACGG
>NZ_CP045301.1 GCF_009363155.1 Azotobacter salinestris | reverse complement strand
TGCGCCACAGGTAATCGCCAGTTAGGTTGATGTGCTCCCAGCCGAGTGGCGACAGGTACTGCAACAGTGCGTCATCGACGGCATGGCCGTTGCTGCGCAGCGCATGCGCCGCCCGCTCCAGGTAAACCGTGTTCCACAACACGACGGCCGCCGTCACCAGGTTGAGGCCGCTGGCCCGGTAGCGCTGCTGCTCGAAACTGCGGTCGCGGATTTCGCCCAGGCGGTTGAAGAATACGGCGCGGGCCAACGCGTTGCGCGCTTCGCCCTTGTTCAGTCCGGCGTGAACGCGGCGGCGCAGTTCCACGCTTTGCAGCCAGTCCAAGATGAACAGCGTGCGCTCGATGCGCCCCAGCTCGCGCAGCGCCACGGCCAGGCCGTTCTGGCGTGGATATTAATCCGGCAATACGAAAGCACAAATAAGGCTCATACCAGTATCGGCATATATCCTTGATTTTCAAGGAGAAACCAAAATACAGAAAGTGCCCTATTGTATTGCCGGATTAATAGCTGCCGAGCTTGCGCAACATCAGCGAGGCCGTCACCGTACCCTGCTTGATTGAGGTGGCCAGCCGCAGGATTTCGTCCCAATGGGCACGAATAGCCTTGATGCTCAGCTTGTCGCTGCTATTAATCCGGCAATACAATAGGGCACTTTCTGTATTTTGGTTTCTCCTTGAAAATCAAGGATATATGCCGATACTGGTATGAGCCTTATTTGTGCTTTCGTATTGCCGGATTAATAATCATCGGTTTGAGTGCGTCGTAACTGGCTTCGCCCTTGGGGATGAACAGCTTGGTGTCGCCCAGATCGCGGATGCGCGGTGCGAAACGGAAGCCCAGCAGGTGCATCAAGGCGAAAACATGATCGGTGAAGCCCGCCGTGTCGGTGTAGTGTTCCTCGATGCGCAGGTCAGACTCGTGGTACAACAGGCCGTCGAGCACATAGGTCGAGTCGCGCACGCCGACATTGACCACCTTGGTGTGAAACGGCGCGTACTGGTCGGAGATGTGGGTGTAGAATGTTCGTCCTGGACTGCTGCCGTATTTCGGATTGATGTGCCCGGTGCTCTCGGCCCTGCTGCCAGTTCGGAAGTTCTGGCCGTCCGACGATGACGTGGTGCCGTCGCCCCAATGCCCGGCGAACGGATGCCGGAACTGCGCATTGACCAGTTCGGCCAGCGCCGTCGAGTAGGTCTCGTCGCGGGTATGCCAGGCTTGCAGCCAGGCCAGCTTGGCGTAGGTCGTGCCGGGGCAGGACTCGGCCATCTTGGTCAAACCGAGGTTGATCGCGTCGGCCAGGATCGTGGTCAGCAACAAGTTCTTGTCCTTGGCCAGGTCGCCCGATTTCAGGTGCGTAAAGTGCCGGGTGAATCCCGTCCACTCATCGACTTCGAGCAGCAGTTCGGTGATCTTGACGTGCGGCAGAATCATGGCCGTCTGGTCGATCAACGCCTGTGCGGTGTCCGGCACCGCTGCATCGAGCGGCGTGATCTTCAGGCCCGACTCGGTGACGATGGCATCCGGCAGGTCGTTGGCCGCTGCCATGCGGTTGACGGTGGCAAGCTGGGTTTCCAGCAGCGTCAGCCGCTCGTGCAGGTACTGGTCGCAATCGGTGGCCACGGCCAGCGGCAATTCGCTGGACCGTTTGAGGCTGGCGAACTTCTCGGGTGGCACCAGGTAGTCCTCGAAGTCCTTGAACTGGCGCGACCCTTGCACCCAGATGTCGCCCGAGCGCAGCGAGTTCTTGAGTTCCGACAGCGCGCACAGTTCGTAGTAGCGCCGGTCTATACCGGCATCGGTCATCACCAGCTTCTGCCAGCGCGGCTTGATGAAACCGGTCGGCGCATCGACGGGCACCTTGCGGGCGTTGTCGGTATTCATGCCGCGCAGCACCTCGATGGCATCGAGCACGTCCTTGGCGGCGGGCGCTGCCCGCAGCTTGAGCACGTCGAGGAATTCCGGAGCATAGCGGCGCAAGGTGGCGTAGCTCTCGCCGATGCGGTGCAGGAAATCGAAGTCATCGGGTTGGGCGAGTTTCTGCGCCTCGGTGACGCTCTCGGCGAAAGCGTCCCAGGACATGACAGCCTCAATGGCGGCGAACGGGTCGCAGCCCGATTGCCTGGCGTCGATCAGCGCCTGGCCGATGCGTCCGTACAGGCGCACCTTGGCGTTGATCGCCTTGCCGGACGCTTGGAACTGCTGCTGATGCTTGTTCTTGGCGGCGTTGAACAGCTTGCCCAGGATGCGGTCGTGCAAGTCGATGATTTCGTCGGTGACGGTGGCCATGCCCTCGATGGCCAGCGCCACGAGGGTGGCGTAGCGTCGCTGCGGCTCGAACTTGGCCAGGTCGGCGGGCGTCATCTGGCCGCCCTCGCGGGCGATCTTGAGCAATCGGTTCTGGTGAACCAGCCGCACGATGCCGGCTGGCAGGTCAAGCGCCTGCAAGGCCTTGAGGCGTTCGATGTGTTCCAGCATGTGGCGGGAGTTCGGCTTGGCGGGCGATTGCCGCAGCCAGGCCAGCCAGGTCGTCTTGCCGTTGTCGCGGCGCTTCAACAGCTCACCAAGTTGATGCCGGTGCCCATTCGACAGTGGCTCGGACAGGGCCTCGTAGATGCGTCGGTTGGCGCGGGTGATGGCCTCGGCGCAGACGCGCTCGATTACGTCCAGCGTCGGCAAGATGATGTGCCGTTGGCGCAGCGTGTCGAGGATGCTGACGGCCAGCACGATGCCCTTGTCCGTCTGCAATGCCAACTCGGTGGCGGCATGGACAACCTGCCGGTAATGCGCCAAGCCAAATGGCTCCATGCCAAGGTATGCGCGTAGCTCAAGCAAATGCTCGCGCCGGGTTTCCTCGCGTTCGGCATACTGCGGCCAACACGTTGGATCAGCACACAGTTGCCGTCCGACCCATTGCAGCAAAGGCGACGGCACGATGGCATCAGGCAGCAAGCCCTGACCGGGGAAACGCAGCAGGCACATCTGGACGGCAAAGCCCAGGCGGTTCGCGTTGCCGCGCCGTTGCCGGATCAACGACAGGTCGGTCTCGCTGAATGCGTAGTGTCGGATGAATTCATCTTCGGTGTCGGGTGGCAACAGTAGACTTGACCGCTCGGCGGCGGACAGGATCGAACGGCGAGGCATGCAGTCTCCTTCTTCTTGAAAACGTAGGTTTTCGACAAGCCCGCCCAGCCATCCGGCGCGTTGTCGTTTTCAGAAGGCGACTGCATGGAATGTCTGAAGTCGATTGCACTATCGGAACGAACGAGAATCAGCGTTTGAATGCCCGACCAACTAATCCGAAGTGATAGGGACAGCAGTTCTTCAGATTGACCGGCTCAACATCACGAAATCCGGCTTCTTCCATCCAGGCTCTGCATTGTTCTGGCGAAGGACGGATCGATAGAGAAGGGCCACGCGGCGTCGCGATATCGCTACGCCAGTGCGTCACCGAAAGGCTGCCGCCATCTTCCAACACGCGCAAAGCCTCGCGCAGCAAAGCGATGGGCTCTTCGAGGTGAAGCAGATTGAAGATCATGGCGTGGCTTTGGGAGCCACTTTCCAATCCAGTACCGTCGGCCACAAAATCGCGGAGGGCGACGCGGACGTTTTTCAGGCCGGCCGTTTCTGCCTTCCTTGCCACGGCATCCACCATATCCGGCTCGATGTCGAGCGCAGTGACGATGCCTGACGCCCTGCGAGCGACTGGCAGTGTGAAGGTGCCGTACCCGCAGCCGAACTCAATGACACTGCTGGTTTTTCCGTCGCGGGGCAGCAATTGGTCGAGCGCCCCTTCCTGTTCAAAAAACGACGACCAATGTGCCTCGTCGGGCATGCCACTTTCACGCCCTTTCACTATCTGCGGTCCTTTCAATGTTCTCGGTCCAGCCACGGACCCCACCGCGCAAGACGGAGGTTCCGCTGTAGCCCATCTGGTGCAGTAATTCGGCTGCGTTGCAGGATCGGGAGCCGCCAAGGTTGCAGACAGTCACGATGCTCGTGTCGGCAGGAAGTTCGTCGGCTCTCGCCGCCAGTTGGTCCGAAGGAATGTTGATGGCCCCCTCGACGTGTCCGGCCGTGAACTCTTCTGGGGTGCGGACGTCAACGATGACAACTTTCTCCCCGCGGCGACCCCGTTCACTCAGGGCTTGCGGATCGATGAAAGGAATGGGTTGCTTGTGCTCACTCATTTGGTTCCTCCTCTGGAAATGGTTTCGTTCATACGCACGGCGACGATCATGCCGGACAGGAAGGTGAGTCCCGCGATCAGCCACACCGCCGCCGCCAACCCGAACAGGTCAGCGGTGATGCCGGCCAAGAGCGCACCGACCGCGTAGCCCAGGTCGCGCCAGAGCCGGTACACACCCACCGCAGAAGCGCGCCAAGCGGGATGGGCCACATCGCCGATGGCTGCCAGCAAGGTGGGATAGACCATCGCGGTGCCGACGCCAAGAAGAACGCCGCTCAAAGCAAAGCCGAGAAAACCCGTGCTCAGCGCCGTGACCGCGATGCCTACCGCCTGGACCCACATTCCCCACGCGATCAGTTGCTTGCGTCCAATTCGGTCGGACAGAGCTCCCGTGAAAATCTGCGTCATACCCCATACGGCCGGGTAGATCGCGGCCAGCGTGCCGATCTGCGCCAAGGTCATGCCAGCGGCAGCGAAGACCAACGGGAATAGTCCCCAGGCCATGCCATCGTTGAGGTTGTTGACCAGCCCCGCCTGACTGATGCTGGACAGGTTGCGGTCAGTCAGTGAGGCGCGGCGGAATATCTCGCCCTGGCTGGGCAGCGCACCCTCATCCACCGCATGGTGCGTGCGCACCTCGTGCGCCACGTAATGCCGGGTTTCACGAACCACCATGGCCGAGAGCATCAAGCCCAAGGCAACGTAGGCGACACCCAGGTAGAACGGTTCCGGCCGAAGCCCATAGCGGGCCGCCAGCCAGCCGGTGGCGAGCGCGCTGCCCGCCACGGCAAAGTAACCGGAGAATTCGTTGAGTCCCATAGCCAGGCCGCGCTGCTTGGGACCAACCAGATCGATTTTCATGATGACCGTGGTGGACCAGGTAAGCCCCTGGCTGACGCCCAGCAAGATATTGCCGGCGACTATCCAGTTCCAATCGGGTGCCCACATCAGGACGAAAGGCACTGGCACGGCAACGAGCCAGCCGGCGACCAAGACATGCTTGCGGCCGTAGCGGTCAGACAGCCGCCCTGCAAAGTAATTGGTCAGCGCCTTGGTGATACCGAAGACGACGATGAAGGAGAGGATTGCCGCCCGCGCCGCGACGTGAAATTCGTGTTCGGCGATGGCCGGCAGAATGCTGCGCTCAATTCCTACCATCGCCCCGACAAAGGCATTCACCAGCACGAGCAGCGAGAACTGGTCCAGGTTCTCGCGCAATCCGAGGCGGGTTGCAGACGTGTGCATGACTCAGCTCCCCAGCCCGAGGTTGAAGCGCACCATGGCGTCCATCTCGGCCGGACGTGGCGGAATCTCCTGCGTCAGTTGCTCGATGAAGGCGGCCCGCGTCATCGAGAGCGCCGGATTCCAGCGCTTCTCGAAACCGAGAGTCGATGCAGGCTTTCCTGACAGGCCGGCCCCGCAAGCGCTGCCCGCCTGATGCCCCGGATAGATTTCGATTTCGTCGGGCAATGGCAGCAGCTTGGCGTGCAGGCTGTCATAGAGCGTGCCGGCCATCTCCCGTTCTTGCCCGGCCAGATCGGAACGCCCCACGGCACCGACAAACAGCGTGTCGCCGGTCACAACGAACCAGGGCGCTTTGCCGCGCCGCTTGTCCGTAACCAACAGGCACAGGCTGTCCGGTGTATGTCCTGGCGTATGTAGGATTTTGATCTTGACGTTGCCGATGTCGATCACCTGACCATCCTGCAAAGGCAGAAAGTTGTGCTTCACCCGGCCGACGTTGGATTCATGCAGGCAATACGGGGCATGGACCCGCTGCGCCAACTCGCAGCCACCGGAGTAGTGATCGGCATGCACATGGGTGTCGATGACATGAGTGATTTCAACCTTGGCCTCGCGGGCGGCGTCGATAAACCAGTCCTCGTCACCCGCCACCACATCCACGGCAACGGCCTTGCCCAACCCGCCACAACCGAAGAAGTACGACAGGGATGATTCTTTGGTAGGAAATTGCTTGAAGAACATCGCCAGTCCCTCCGTCAGAACACCAATACCTTGTCGGCCTCGGCCGTCCAGGCGGTCAACTCGCTCAAGGTGCTGCGGCGGGTTCCCTCGATGAGTTCATCCGCGTTGATTCCACGGGCATCGAGACAGGTGCCACACAGCCCCATTTCACCGCCCACCATGCGTAGCATGTCACCCGCGTTGTAATAGCCCTCGGGGACGTGCTGTCCGGCCTTGGCACAGGCTACGGCGTCCCCCATCAGGAAAAGACGACCCGTCTGGTCTTCGCGCTTGGCCAGGGCTTTAGCGAGTCGCAGAGCGTTGTAGCTGCGTTCGCTCCCGTAAGGGGCATCATTGAGGATGAACAGGGTTTGCATGGCGATCTCCTGGGGCGTGTAGGTCGATATTTGGTTCGCTCCGTGGCTCACTCAGCCGAGGTTTCGATGGGCAAGCCAACGGCGGCCCATTCGCTGACGCCATCACTGATCTTCATGGCGGTGAAGCCACGAGCGCGGAGCAGTTGCACTGCCTCGTCGGACATGAGGCAGAACGGCCCACGGCAGTAGGCCACGATGGTGCGGTCCGCCGGCAGATCGGCAAGGCGCTGTTCCAGTTCGTCCAGGGGTAACGAGCGGGCGAAGGGCAGATGGCCGGCGTTGAACTCGCTGGCGGGGCGCACGTCGATCACGACGACTTCCCCTTGCCGCGCTTTTTCGAGCAGGCTCTCCCGGCTTTCCGAAACTAGGGTGCCTGGCTGGGCTGCGATCTGCTCCAGGGCCACCCGCAACTCGACTAGGTGCTCCTCGGCGACTTCCCGCAGCGCGACCCACAACTGCGATACGTCCTGACCACTCAGCCGGTAGTAGATGTATTTGCCTTCACGCCGGGTTTCGACCAGCCGTGCCTCCCGCAGCGCCTTGAGATGGGCGCTGGCGAGCCGCATGTCGATGCCGGCTTGGGAGGCCAAGGTCTCGACGCTCTTCTCGCCTTGGGCCAGCAGCTCGACCAACTCCAGTCGCTTCGGACTGGCGAGGGATTTGCCGATGCGGGCGACCTGTTCGTAGAGCAGGTCTTTCAGTGATCGCTTATTCATACCAACAATCTAACGATTATTAGAATATAAGTCAAGCGTTGCGCGGTAGCGCGTCATCAAGATGCCTATTGCTTGGCGAGAAGCTTTTCCCCATCGGAGCGTAGTTCGCCCTTGGGTGAGATGTGCCTGTACAGAGTCTGCCGTGTGATACCAAGCTCTTCACACAGATCACCGACCTTGGTTTCGGGTTGCCCCATCGCCGCCATCGCCAGCCGCAACTTTGCGGCGGTCATCTTGAAGGGCCGACCACCTTTCCGGCCGCGCGCCCGCGCCGATGCCAAACCCGCTATGGTGCGCTCGGCGATCAACTCGCGCTCGAACTCGGCCAGCGCAGCGAAGATGCCAAAAACCAGCTTGCCGGCGGCCGTCGTAGTGTCGATGGCCGCGCCGTGGCCGGTCAGTACCTTCAGGCCGATACCGCGCCCGGTCAGGTCGTGCACCGTGTTGATCAGGTGACGCAGGTCGCGCCCGAGACGATCAAGTTTCCAAATCACCAATGTGTCGCCTAGCCGCAGTGCCTTCAGGCAGCTCGCCAAGCCGGGGCGGTCTTCGCGTTTGCCAGACGCCTGATCCTCGTAGAGCTGGGCCGAATCGACACCTGAAGCGACTAGCGCATCGCGCTGCAAGTTGGTGGCCTGGGAGCCATCCGCCTTCGATACCCGCATGTAGCCAATCAGCATGCTTTTCCTGTCACATATACGTTCGATTATGTGACAGTTTGATCCAAAAAGCCCTGGCTAGCAAAAGTTGTCACATAACCCGTCATTTAGTCTATGACTTACAAAGGATTTGTCTGGATCATAATGTGACAAATATCCACGAGGGATGCCTTCCTTGGCAAACGTGGCTCGCAACTGCTCCAAGGCGGCCAGGGCTCGCCGCCCATAGGAAAACCAGCGCGAACAACGTGTGGGCCGTCACGTGGCTGTTCCGCCCAGAGATGTGGCCAAGAAGCTCAGAATGTCCGTTGCTACCGCGCACCGCTGGGTGCCAGCGTCAACGTACGCTTAACGTACGATTTTTTCCGTTTTCTGAGGCGACCCCTGCCTGGGCTTTCTCGGCCTTGAGGGCAGCCAGCTCTTGCTGGACAGCCTTCAGCTCGCCGCGTAGCTCAGCAGCGCTGCCAGAGGCCTGCTTGGCCTCGTCACGCGCTTCACGGACCTGTTTGCGGGCTTCCTCGATCTCACGGGCAGCGCTCTCGAGACGCGCCTGGGCAGCCTGTAGGTGAATACGGCCGTCTTCGGCTTCCTTGCGTGCCTTTTCCAGGTCACGGTGCAGTTCGGCACTGGTCCTGATGTCCTCTTCGTGTTGCTGCATGGCAGCCAGCAACTGGCCGTTGGCGGTGGCTTCGCGCTCGCGGGCAGCCTGCTCGGCCTGGCGGGCCTGCTGCAGCTGTTCGTGCAGGTCAGCTTCGCGCTGCGCGGCGGCCTGTGTGGCTTCCTTCGCGGCCTTCTCGGTGGCGGCGGTGCGTTCCCGCACCTGGGCCAGTTCGAGAGCAAAACCCTGGCTGCTTTCCCGCTCATCAGCCAGCTTCGCGTTCAGCTCCTTGTACAGCGTCTGGGCGGCGGCAAGCTGGTTTTCCATCTCGTCGATGGCGGTGGAGGCATCGACCAGCTCTCGTTCCATCTGCTCACGCTGCTCGCCGGTGGTGCGGACCAGCTCGGCGACCCGGCGCTCGGCGGCCTTCACTGCGCGGTCGTTCAGCTCGACGGCAAGGCGGGCCAGGCGTTCGACCAGGGCCTCGCTGTCGGCCTTGAGCTGTTCGGCGACTTCGATGGGCAACTCGGCGACCGGCTCAGCCCGGGTAACGGCCTGGCTGGTGACGTGTTCTTCCCAGACCGCCTTCAAACGGTTGACGTTGCCGCCTCCGAGGCGTTGTCGCAGGGCGAATCCAGGTGGGGCTCCGCCGGGTTGGTTAACACCCTGCGGCCCGGACGAGCACGGATCAGGCCGGGGATGGCGAGGCGCGCCCCAGGTAGTTGCGCCTGCGCCCCATGAGGATGGGGGCCGCCAGCCAACAGTGACGAGCGGCACGGCGCTGGGAACGGTGAACGCAGCCCGTCGGACAGTCCGCGTACCGCCGCCGCGACACGCTTTGGAAGCGCCGCGGGGCGCTGGACGGCCGTGTTTTTCCAGCGCACACAAAAACGGCGAGGGGTTAGCCTCGCCGTTTCCCGACTCTTCTCTTCCGTCGACCCATCATCCTGATGAAGCCGCATCCTGCGACTGTCCTTGGCCGCCATCCTGGCTAGCCGGTGTCGATCCTTCGACGTCGCTGTAGGAGTCAATCTACGCCGCTGGCCGTTGCGCGCCTATTGGGCGAACGCTCGATCTGCTGTAGGCGATGGCTTACAGGGAGAGAGCTGCTGGGCTACCTGCCTGCCTGTGGTGTCATATTGCAATGCAAAAAAATCCCTCCATAAGGGAGGGATAAGGGTACTCATGCAAGTCACACACCTTAGAACTAATAAGCTAGACAGGAAGAAAGAGAAGAAATTCCAATAATTTTGCATTGCAATATTATTGCTCTCTTTAGCTTCAGTAGTGCTTGCCTAATAGCTCCTTGAGCTTGGCGAACAATGACTGTTCGGTGTCTGGTACTGCCGCTTCCGCGGGTAGCTAAACTACTGTTTTTTATGGGCTTCTTTACCCAACCAACTTCTGGCTTCAAGCAACGATATCGGCATCACCCAGCCGCCGGCGGACAAGGGCCAAGGCTTGGTTGCGATTCACAAGGGAGCCACCAGCGCCAAGCAACAAGTCTGTCGAGAGGGTGCACCGGGAATGGTGCTTGGTGGCTCTCAGGGCTTGGATGATCTGAGCCCTGTGCGCTATCGATTCGTTGGCTGGGCCGGGGGAAAGCAAGAGATGGAGGCGTTTTTCGCTCAAGGTGAGAGTGATACCTTCATCCTCAGCACAGCGGATGATTTCGATCGCATTCATTGGCCGTTCCTCTGGGGGTTAAGTCATTCCTTTCGGGGGGCAGACAAAGAAAAACGCAAAAACGCGTACGCTAGCGTCAATGTGACGTCGTTTGGGCGGGATAGTGCAAAAGCATGGCCACTCCCCCCGGGAAATGCTGTCCAAGGCAGTTGCCGGTATGGAGCGTAATACCTTCGGACATGCAGCGCGCCATCCTGGATCTCGCAAATCACCCGGAAGTCGCCCACCCGGTAGCGCCACAGCCCACCCAATGGGCCGGTAAGTGCCTTCCCGGTACTGCGTGGATCTTGGGGTTTGGGAAGCAACGGAACCAAAAGCCAACGTAAGGCTGAATTAGAGTTCATCGCTGTCGAAAACCTGGGCGGTTATCCAGACTTTGTTTCAGCGAACGGCTTTTCCGCACCGTTTTTCATACATTGGACTGCCCCGGCGTCAGGGTCGGTAAGAGTCCGACAAAACGATGGTGTTCTCGAAAGTCCCAGACACAGCAAGGGCTTGCAAGGCAGGCGCAGGGCTTAAGTGCACTTTCTGTTCCGTTGCTCCCCAAACCCCAAAGACAGCTGGAGAGACCTCTGCAAGCCTCTCCGGCAAGCGCCGGCCATGGAGCAATGGGGAGGCTAACCTGATCGTCTTCTTGCCTCACAGGCGGTCGCCGAGGCCTCTACTGTCCAGGTATCCAGCTATACAGGGACGCCCCGGTTGTATTACAGCGTCTGCAGGGTGCTGCAACGTGTCGATCCGCTATACCGAACGCCTGGCCGAAGCCGGGATCGAGCCCTTAGTAGGCAGCGTGGGCGACTCCTATGACAATGCCTTGGCCGAAACCATCAATGGCCTGTACAAAGCCGAGGTGATTCACCGGAAGTCGTAGAAAAACCGGGAAGCGGTGGAGTTCGCCTGGGTGGACTGGTTCAACCACTGGCGGCTGCTGGAGCCGATCGGCAACGTACCTCCGGCCGAGGTCAAAGCGGTTCATTATCGACAACTCAGCGAGTCCGTCATGGTGGTGTGATTGATCTCGCTGGCTATGGTCTTGACCGGTTTGCCGCGCATCACGCCTTGCAGACCAAACTGCCGCGAGGATTTCCGTATGCCAGAAACACGAAAGCCCGCAGCGATTTCTCGCAAGCGGGCCTCGGAAGGTAGGCACATGGTTAACCATATGCGTTGATTAAATATTATTAATCCGGCAATACGAAAGCACAAATAAGGCTCATACTAGTATCGGCATATATCCTTGATTTTCAAGGAGAAACCAAAATACAGAAAGTGCCCTATTGTATTGCCGGATTAATAGCGGCGAGTTGACATGAGCGTCAATCGAATTTGATGAATACCCATTACTAGTGCAGCTTCATAGATGTAGTTGTGGGAGTTATGGCATCAAGCGGTGCTATTCCCCATGGAAGCTCGCTGGCCATGACAGAGGTCTTCATCATTGAGATGCCAGCCGTACAGGGACGTTATGGTTGTTGAACAGCAAGCCACGGATCAAGATATGACTGTCAACATAGCAAGATCGAGATAACAGTGCGTGCCACTGGTTATTCAAGCAATTTCCCCAATTACACTTGGCAGATAAACAACCAGACTCCGGACAGTACAGTCTTGAAAAATTGCCATATGACATGAACTGTCAAAGTCTTAGGTAGGCTTCCTACATACAGACCCGACACGTTTCAAGCTGCGATCAAGTGCAAAACCAGTCCTTACACAGGGCCAAACCTGCCGGTGATATAGGCACTCGAAACGCGATCCTTACACAAGCGCCTTTATCTCAGACTTCCTCGTCGTCCTCGAACACGATGTCACCGTTGAGGATGGTCTGAAGTAGTCATGTATTTCTGGCTGACTTCAGCCCCCCGCCGACTTTGAAAGCGGAGAATCGATCAAAAACGATCAGATCACCCGCTCGTTTCTGCGTTTTTTAGCTGCCGCGAGCACGTCGCAGCAACCGTTTCCCGCATTACAGGCGCACCTCTCCTGCATTCGCCAGTAAATATCGGCGCGCCATCCACAGATTCGACAAGGCGAACAGCGTCACCAACTGTGACGTGTTTTTGGCCAATCCCCGGAAGCGCACCTTGGTGTAGCCAAACTGGCGCTTGATCACGCGGAACGGATGTTCGACCTTGGCTCGTACCTGGGCCTTGGCCTTCTCGATCTTGTGGATCGCTTTGTATAAGGCGCTACGCTTGCCATGCTTCTTGTAGGTACTGCGCCGGGCCGCGACCTGCCAGATGACCTGCCGACCTTCATGCTCGGGGCGCTTCTCTACGCCGGTATAGCCCGCATCGGCACTCACTACGTTTTCCTCGCCATGCAGCAGTTGGTCGACTTGGGTGACATCTGCCACGTTGGCTGCCGTGACCACCACGCTGTGCACCAGACCCGACTCAGCGTCGGCACCAATGTGAGCTTTTGCGCCGAAGTAGTACTGGTTGCCCTTCTTCGTCGAGTGCATTTCCGGGTCGCGCTTGCCGTCCTTGTTCTTCGTCGAGCTCGGCGCATGGATCAGGGTGGCGTCGACAATGGTGCCCTGGCGCAGCGACAGTCCGCGCTCGCCCAGATAGCCGTTGATCACCTCCAGTATTCCCCCGGCCAGTTCGTGCTTCTCCAGCAGGCGACGGAAGTTGAGGAGGGTCGTTTCGTCCGGGATGCGCTCCAGGCTCAGGCCGGCGAACTGGCGCAGGAGAGTGGTTTCGTACAGCGCTTCCTCCATCGCCGGATCGCTGTAGCCGAACCAGTTCTGCATCAGGTGCACGCGCAGCATGGCTGCCAGCGGGTAGGCGGGCCGACCGCCTTCGCCCTTGGGATAGTAGGGCTCGATCAGGGCGATCAGCCCCTGCCACGGCACCACCTGGTCCATCTCGAGCAGGAAGCGCTCGCGGCGGGTCTGCTTGCGCTTGCCGGCATACTCGGCATCGGCGAAGGACAGTTGCTTCATCGGGAAACTCGGACAAGGGAGCGGGTGTATTTCACCAGAATCGGGAAGTCTTTTTCAGGATTTCCTTGACGATCCTGGCACTGACAGCCGGCTCGTTTGCCTTGAGGCGCTCCTTGACCGCCATGGCCAGCTCCAAGTCGTCGATATAGTCCAGCAGTGCTTCGTAACGGGCAGCTGGAACGCAGTAGAACGCGGGCTTATTGCTGTTCAGGACAGCCACGACCTCACCATAACCAGCCTCGACGGTGCCCACGGGGTCTTTCTTGAACTCAGTGACAGACGCAACGATGTTGGCAAGCATGGGATGCGGCATGACGATATCTCCTTCGATACAGGAGACAGCCCAGCAAGACGAACGAGTGCTTCGGGGGTAGCCGGACTGCCTTGGGCGACCATCATGCCCCTGAGCAAGACCTGCGTGTTCTACTCATCTGCCGAGTATCGCCAGCTACGCCGTCCGCGCTGGCTTTCCCCGCCTGAAGGGCAAGGCTTCCCGCGACCATTCCCGCTAATCTTGCCTGGTTTCCCATCAGGACTATCCGAGACATGAAACTTGCGGACATCGGCGATATCCAGGAACTGGTCGCGGACAACGGCATCGAGGACCTGAAACTGTTCCAGGCCGACGTGGAGACTATCTCCGAGCTGGCCATGAAGGTCTTGATCAAGCAGATCCGCATGAAGCTCGGCCTGAAAGACGGCCACATCGTTGCCAGACAGTTGATCGACGAACTCAGGAAAGCCGCGGCGCTTGGCTTGATCCCGAGCTGTCCTGCGGCCCGTCACAAGCTCGAACTGCCACGGATGACGATGGACGAGTTCCGCCGCCTGGTGAACAGGTTCTCGCTCATGGAGCGAAACCTGGTTTGCTTTGCCCTGGACACGAAAATGAACCTGCTCGATGCCAGTCTGGTGCGCCATGACCAGATCAAGAACCTGCTCAAGCAGAACAAGCACACCTGGCACAACGAAGTCGCGGTGATCGTCCAGCAGACCCCGAGGCATATCCGGTGCCCGTATGTGTTCTGGGCTCTTGACGAGGACAATCAACCGGCCCCGATGGTCGACATGATGACCCGGTTCAAAGAGGTGACTGGGATCTCCTGGTCGACCTTCGAGAGCCTGGTCCAGAACATGATCATGATCGACCGGGAGCAGGATGCGAAAGACATCGAGCAGCTGCTGGGTGTTTGAATAGCCCTCAGACGCTCTACCGTGCGCTAGGCTGCACGATCAGCACCTGACTAGGGTCAGGGTAGCGGGTCACTCATGAAAGCCCCTTGGAAGCGATTCCAGGGGCTTTTGCGTTTGTGCTGTCCAAGCCCTCGCTCAAGCCTGTGCCTGAGTGCCTGAGTGCCTGTTGGGCCGCGAACATGAGATCCATGTTTTAAAAGCTGTTTTAAAAAGATGTTTTAAAAGATGTTTTAGGCTCGAAAAGTCCTCTGTAAGCCGCGTCAGCTGTGGATTTCAGAAAACGCCCGGTGTCTGATACACGGAGAAAAGGTGTCTGATACACGGAGAAAAGGTGTCTGATACACGGAGAAAACCGTAGTTATCCACAGGCGTGGCACAAAACTGTAATCCTCCGTGTATCAAACACCTTTTTGCCGTACATCAACCACCTTTTGTTCCGTCTATCACCCACCTTTTACTCGTCTTTGGACCCCTCCAGAGCCTTTCTGTAGGCCATGACCAGCACCGGCCCGTCGGCTCCCTTGCGCTCTCGTAGGTCGTACTCAGGCAGATCGTTGGCCTTGATCAGCTGACGCAGGTAGCGGTTGAAGTTCTTCTGCTCGCCGGTACTGCCGCTGCGCTCAAAGAGAGTCTTGAATGTGTACTCGGACGTACCCTTGTTGGCCGTCTTGCGAGCCAGCCGATATACAAAGCGCCCGATCCCGCCGGTGATCAGGAAGTAGTCCGGGTGAACTGTGAGAATGCTTGATTTCTCCTGCTCGACGATCTGCTGGTAGACCCATTCCGGCATGATGATCTCCACACGCACCATGCGGCCCTTTTCCGAGAGCGCGACCATCTTGTAGCCGCCAATCAGTGGTTGCTCTGCAACCACTTCGATGAGTCGGCCTGTCTTTTTGGTGGGGACGTAGTGGGCGATCTTGATCGTGGTGCCGACCAGACGGCTCAACGCCGCTTCGATCTCCTTGTACTGCTGGATGCCGTCGTCGCGGCGGCAGAACTTCAAGACATCGGAGATCAACGGCGAGATGGTCCTGGAGGGCTTTTCGGCCTTGCCTGCGCGCCACTGGTTCGCGGCCTCGGCAAGCTGGCTAGTGGCCATGAGCACAAGGTCATAGTCCCAGATCGAGGCCATGCCATTGGCCCCGGCGGCGATTTCGATGAAACCGTTGACCAGCTCGTAGCGCAGCTTGGAGCCTTCTTTGTGTGGGTCGTTCTTGGACAATCTTCCCGGAGATACCTCCATGACGTTGTGGTTATCCTTCAGGGCGGCTTCGCTGACCCACGAGATAAACAAGTCTCCCTGCGTGTCGTCTCGGGGCGGCTGCCGCATGGTGGATTTTTTGCGGGCTTTCTCGGCCAGGGCTTCGGCCTTGTCGGCAGCGCTTCTGGCTGGTTTCGGTTTCGGGGTCGGTTTGTCTGACACGGCATGTCCTGGCGTGTTTAGCGGTTCTGATTTTGGTCTGATCACAGTCGAAGCCGTCCAAGGCAATCAGACGGCCTCTAATCGCGATTTTGGTTATAAGATTATGTTTTTATATAACTAAAATTATGGGTGTTTATGCATAAACACCCCCTATGCTCCTTGTTTCTGGTCAATCCACTCAATTGAGCTGAGCAATTCGCTGATCGTTTTCTGCCCATGCTTCTGTACGGCGTCACGATAGAGAGTGATCTGGATATCGCCATTTTTGGTTTTGTGGAGCTTGCCGATCACCTCGTTGCCGTTCTTGAGAACGGTGAATGGAGACTCCTTTCCTCTAGTGGCGTCTTTGACGGCTTTTTCGATGCTTCTGCCGGACAACTTGCCATTGGCGATCTGCGGAGCCAGCTCGATAAGCCGTTCATGGATCGACTCGTTCTCTGCCATCTTGGCCAGTTTATTGGCGGTATCGATGCTGACCTTGTGCATAGGACCGATGGCCTTGCTGATGGCCTCGGGAATCCGGGTATAGGCCATCATGTTGACCAGGTGGGTACGGCTGATATTGAGCTTTGCGGCCAGAGCCCCCTGGCTGGGATAGATGCCCGAGTCCAAGGCTTTCTTGAAGGACATGGCTCGTGACCAGGTCGAGATGTCTTCACGGTCCTGGTTCTCGATGACCATCTCCAGGAAGGCCTCTTGGTCGTCGAGATCCCGGATGAAAGCCTTCTCGATCATGAACTGAAGTCGACATCTGATGCCGGTGCCCGCTTAGACGCACGCAAGAGCTCCAGGTTATGCGTAGAGCGTTCAGGCTACCCAGGTAGCTGCTCGACTCGAAGTGCTCTCCAGGACGCTTATAGGGCCTTCCCGGACCGGTCGCGGTTTAACCTGACAGATGGGCAGTCCAGAAAGCCCGCAATCCCTGAAAGCAGGGGCGTCAGGCCAATAGTGGAAGTTAACGAATGTTTCGGTTTTGTTCGTTGCTCAACAGCCACTTGACAGGGCGCAAATGAGAGATATTCGGTTTAAGTGTAAGAGATAAGTGTAAGGAAAGCAGGAAAGCCATGTCTCATCTTCTTTGTCTATCTGCTCCAGAAGTTTTCTCTTACACAAGCAATAACATGCCGGAAACTGCCTATCAGCATTAAGCCAAAACAGCAGGCCCACTTATCTCAAGTTGAGACTTGGCGAAAAAAGAGTGCCGTGTTCAATTGCTGACCATGAACTCATGGTTACAGGCCCCCGAGCATCATCAGCCAGTTATTATGGGCTCCAGTAAGACTTCAGTACGGCGAGCCCACTCAAGGAGAACAAGCATGCCCCAGATGACCATGACCCTGTCCGATGAAATAAACGACTTCCTCAGTGCTTTCGCCAGGCATAATGGAATCACAAAAGCGGAAGCCACGCGCCGGGCGTTTGCACTACTGGCGATAGCGGATCGACAAAGCCAGAAAGGCTTATCACTGGGCTTAGTGCGAGAGAACGAAGATCACGAACTGGTGGCTGTCGGCCGGATAGTTGGCATCTTTGGCTCCTGACGATAAGACATGCCGGGATGGCACGGATATCAAGACCGATCCCGTATCGCGTCGGTCGTGGCACCGGCCTGGCACTGTAGCAAGTGATGCTGGTCAAGCAGCTTGGCCTTGAGGAGGCCTTGGAGGCGCACCGGCAATACCAGTATCCAAGGAGTTGCTGTTCTCCGATGCCTGTCGAGTCAATGAATGAATGAATGGATGCTTAGACTGGTGTCCTTTGCCGCATGCTGAGATGTGAGAAAACCAGCCCGGGTTTCTGCTGATGCCGCACCTTAAACCTCAAGGCCAAAGATGGCGATCTGCCATTCCTGCCATTCCTGCCATTCCTGCTATTGCTGCTTCGGGTTCCGGTGCAAGGCATCACCGTTTGGCTATGCCAATAACCTGACTTGACGGTTACAAAAATATCTGGATAGCAATATAAATACTGCTGAAATTGATCAAAAATTAATCGACCCACTGTAAATTTGTAACAAATTGTAAAAATAGCTCATTTTTTGAGCAAACCAAGTGTAAAGATGCTTGACACGGGTTTTAGGGTAAATTGTATACTGCTTTAAACGTTAAACTAGCTTGAAAAAGATTCAAAAAAATATGCGCCGAAGGCGCACAGGCTTTTCGCTTCTAAGGCGAAGTCTGCCTGTAAACAGGCCAGTTTTCGCTCTCTTTTGAGCCGGATTTTCCTTGAAAATCAAAGGCTTATCTCTGTTTCCAGCTATTCTTGCTCGGTCTTCGCTACCCTTGCTCGCTTCGCTCGCAGCAGTCGCTCAGACACTCGCGGGGCGCCTTCGGCGCCGGATTTTCAGAGTTTTCAGTTCAGGTTCAGAGTCTGGACCGGAAGAGTTCTTTGCTCCGGCTCCAGACCTTCTGCGGGAGCTAGAGGCAAGCCGGAGCCACAGCGCTCGCTTCGCTCGCCTTCGTCACCGGCTTGCCGAGGGTTTCCAGTCTGGTCCGGGATGAAAACTCTCTGCTCCGGTTCCAAACCCAGACCCTCGGAACGTAACCCCGCGGTTCCGCCGCAGGCGCCCGTTCCGGGCGAACGCGGTCCTGCTGCCGGGACCCCGCGGCCTGGTTCTCGACTGCCCGGCCCCGCGCTTCCCAAGCCCGTTCCGGGCGAAGACTGCTAGGTCCCGCGCAGAACACCCGCTGTAACGCTCTACGGACGCCCCTGTTGAACGAAAACAGTAGAGCTGCATGCTCCCTATGTGCTTGCTCTAAGGCGCGCTCAGAAGCGCTTGTAGGGCGCCCTGATGGCTGTCTGGTAGGTCGTGAAGATGATGCCGTCCGGCTGTCATTGACTGACCCCGCAGCTCATGCTTGCCGAGATGCTGCGGTAGAGGTAGCCGCCGTTGCGAGCGGCGGCCAGGCTCGCTACAGCCACGCTTCACACAGCGTTTCTGCCTGATTGAGTACCAGCTGCGCCGCCTCCTCCTGCCGGTCCGGCGGGTACTTGTACTTGCGCAGGATGCGCCGCACCAGGATGCGCAGCTTGGCCCGCACGCTCTCGCGGCTGCTCCAGTCCACGGTAACGTTGGCCCGCAGGTTGACGGTGAGTTCGTGGGCGATCTTCGCCAGCGTCTCGTCGCCCAGTTCGCGCACCGAGGCTTCGTTGTGGGCCAGGGCGTCGTAGAAGGCCAGCTCGTCGTCGTTGAGGCCCAGCGCATCGCCGCGCTGGCTCGCTGCAGCGAACTTCTTCGCCATCTCGATCAGCTCCTCGATGACCTGGGCGGTCTCGATGGAGCGGTTCTGGTAGCGCTGGATCACGTTGGCCAGCAGCTCGGAGAACTTCTTCTCCTGGGCCAGGTTGGTGTTGAAGCGGCTCTTGATCTCGCCTTCCAGCAGGCGCTCGAGCAGCTCCACCGCGAGGTTCCGCTCCGGCAGGTTGCGCACCTCGGCCAGGAACTCCTCGTCGAGCAGGCCGATGTTCGGCTTGTCCAGACCGACCGCCTCGAACACGTCCACCACCTCGCCGGAGACCACCGCATTGCCGATGATCTGGCGGATCGCCAATTCGCGCTCCTCGTCGGTCTTCTTCTGCGCGCTGATCTCGCGCTTGGTCAGCAGCACCTTGATCGCCTGGAGGAAGGCCACCTCCTCGCGTACGGCCTTGGCTTCATCCAAGGTACAACAGAGGGTAAAGGCCTTGCTCATCGCCAACGCGCTGTCGGCGAAGCGCTTCTTGCCGTCCGGGAGGCCCAGCACATGGTTGGCGGCGCCGGCCAGCAGCTTGTGCCCGCCGGAGAGGAAGTCGCTGTAGTCGAAGCCATGCAGCAGGCTGCGCAGGATATCCAGCTTCTCCTCCAGCACCGCATAGGCCTCGTGGGCATCCACGGTCGGTCGGCCGCGGCCCTTGCTGGCGGTGTACTCCTTGAGCGCCGACTTCAGCTCGTTGGCGATGCCTATATAATCGACCACCAGGCCGCCCTGCTTGTCCTTGAACACCCGGTTCACGCGGGCGATGGCCTGCATCAGGTTGTGGCCCTTCATCGGCTTGTCCACGTACAGGGTATGCACGCAGGGCGCGTCGAAGCCGGTCAGCCACATGTCGCGGACGATCACCAGCTTGAGCGGGTCGGCCGGGTTCTTGAAGCGTTTCTCCAGACGCTTCTTCACCTGCGCCGGATAGATGTGCGGACGCAGCAGGGCCTTGTCCGAGGCGCTGCCGGTCATCACGATCTTGATCGCGCCCTTCTCCGGGTCCTCGTCGTGCCAGTCGGGGCGCAGCGCGACGATAGCGTCATAGAGGTGCACGCAGATCTCCCGGCTCATGGCCACCACCATGGCCTTGCCGTTCTGCGCCTGGTTGCGCTCCTCGAAGTGCGCCACCAGATCGGCGGCCACGCTGTGGATGCGCGGTGTGGCGCCGACCACCTTCTCCAAGGCTGCCCAGCGGCTCTTCAGGCGCGACTGCTGCCCCTCTTCCTCATCTTCGGCCAGCTCGTCCACCTGCTCGTCGACCTTCGGCAGCTCGCTGTCCTTGAGCGACAGCTTGGCCAGGCGCGACTCGTAGTAGATGGCCACGGTGGCACCGTCCTCCTGGGCCTGCTGCATGTCGTAGACGTTGATGTAGTCGCCGAACACCGCGCGGGTGTCGCGGTCTTCGCTGGACACCGGGGTGCCGGTGAAGGCGACGAAGGTGGCGTTGGGCAGCGCATCGCGCAGGTGCTGGGCGTAGCCGACCTGATAGCGTGCCGGCGCCTCGGCCGCCTTGAGATCCGGGGCTTTCAGCTCGGCGGCAAAGCCGTATTGGGTACGGTGTGCCTCGTCGGCGATCACCACGATGTTGTGACGGTCGGACAGTACCGGGAAGCTGTCCTCGTCCTCGCCCGGCATGAACTTCTGGATGGTGGCGAAGACGATGCCGCCGCTCGGCCGGTTGCCCAGTTTGGTGCGCAGGTCGCCGCGGGTGATCGCCTGCACCGGCTGCTCGCGCAGCAGGTCCTGGGACAGCGAGAACACGCCGAACAGCTGGCCGTCCAGGTCGTTGCGGTCGGTGATCACCACGATGGTCGGGTTCGCCATTGCCGCTTCCTGCATCACCCGCGCGGCGAAGCAGGTCATGGTGATGCTCTTGCCCGAGCCCTGGGTGTGCCAGACCACCCCGCCCTTGTGGTTGCCGCCGGGACGTGAGGCGCTTACCACCTGCTGGATGGCGGCGCGCACCGCATGGAACTGGTGGTAGCCGGCGATCTTCTTCGCCAGCCGGCCGTCATCCTCGAACAGCACAAAATAGCGCAGGTAATCCAGCAGCCTCTCCGGTGCCAGGGCGCCGCGCACCAGGGTTTCCAGCTCGTTGAACTGGCCCAGCGGGTCGAGGGTTTCACCATCGATGATTCGCCAACGCTGGAAACGCTCCAAATCGGCCGACAGCGAGCCCATGCGTGCCTCGCTGCCATCGGAGATCACCAGGATCTCGTTGTACTGGAACACATCGGGGATCTGTTCCTTGTAGGTCTGGAGCTGCTCGAAGGCCTTCCAGAGATCGGCGTTCACATCCGCCGGGTTCTTCAGCTCCAGCAGCACCAAGGGCAGGCCATTGACGAATAGGACGATGTCCGGCCGGCGCGTATGCTTCGGCCCCTGGATGCTGAACTGGTTGACCGCCAGCCAGTCGTTGGCTGCCACGTCGGTCCAGTCGATCAGCCGCACGAAGTCGCCACGGGTCTCTCCGTCCAGCTGATACTGGACCGGCACGCCGCCGACCAGCAGGCGATGGAAGTGGCGGTTGGCCGCGAGCTGCGCCGGCACGCCCAGCTCCAGCGCCTGCCGCAGTGCATCCTCTCGCGCCGCCAGCGGCACTTTCGGGTTGAGCCGGGCGATGGCCGCGCGCAGGCGCATGCTCAGCACCACGTCGCGGTAGCTCTCGCGCTCCGGGTCGCTGCCGTCGTGGGCGATCTCCGGGCCGTAGCGGTGCACATAGCCCAGCTCGCCCAGCCAGCCGAGGCATTCCTGTTCCAGTTGGTCTTCGGTCATTTACAGCGCGATCCTTCATCCGTCGATGTCCAGCGACAGGACGGCATAACATGTTTAAAAAATGAGAAAAAATCGACACGCCATTTGAATATGTCGATCAGATCGGCCTAAACCACCTGCCAATGCCCGCCCTTGTTCGGGCCGATACGGCGCAGGCGGCCGCCAGCCTTGAGTGCGGCCAGCTGCTTCTCCACCGCCCGCTGCGACAGGCCCAGCCTTTCAGCGGCCTGCCTTGCCGTCAGGGCGGGATTGGATCTGAGCAGTGCCAACAGCGGTGTTTCTTCCGAACTCTCTTCCGCACTTTGTACCGAACCACCCGCCTCCGATTCCACCGCTTCTTCCAGCGCCCGCAGCAACGCCTGGAGCATGAACTCGACGAAGGGGGTGGCCTCGGCCTGGCGGTCGGCCGCCGAGAGGGCAGCGTAGTAGGCGTCCTGCTGCTCGCGGATCACCGTCTCTACCGGCAGCCAGGACAATACCGGCCGCCACTGGCTGAGGATCAGCGTCTGCCACAGCCGCCCCATGCGCCCATTGCCGTCGGCGAAGGGGTGGATGAACTCGAACTCATAGTGGAACACGCAACTGGCGATCAGCGGATGCAGGTCGGTTCGGGACAGCCAGCCGAGCAGATCGTCCACCAGTTGCGGTACACGGCTGGGCGGCGGTGCCATGTGCACCAGCGCTTCCCCTCGGTAAATCCCCACCCCGCCCTGCCGAAACTGCCCGGCCTCGTCGATCAGGGCGTGCATCAGCAGGCCGTGGGCCGCCAGCAGATCCGACCGGGAAGCAGGGCTCCAGCCCGGCATCGCCTCATAGGCGGCGAAGGCGTTGCGCACCTCCTGGATCTCTCGCGGCAGCCCGAGCACCCGCTTGCCGTCAAGCACCGCAGTGACCTGCTCGAGGCTCAGGGTGTTGTTCTCGATGGCCAGCGAGGCCTGGATGGTACGGATGCGGTTGCCCCGGCGCAGCTGCGGCGTCAGCGCCGACTCATGGCGTGCCGACAAGCGCCCGACCTGCTCGCTGATCTCGGCGACCAGGGCGAGCATGGTTGGGGTGAGGGTCAGGGGAGGCTGGTAGCGGCTCATGCGCCGACGGCCTCCTCGACCAGCGCCGCGGCTTCCGGCAGGCGCAACTGGCCGGAGATCAGGCGAGGGAGCAGGGTGTCGCGGAGATGGGTGAGGGTTCGTAGCTTCTGCTCATTTATCTCAATTGCACTATCTAAAGGTGCGACAGTACTTTCAAACGCTAGAATTACCGCTGCGTCAGGTAAAATAACAAAAAGAGACTGAAAGTCTTTCTTATTGATTGAACCAAACACCGTTCCTTCACCATCATATAGCTCGAAGTGCGTCTTCAACCCCCGAATTGAGTAGAAGGTGAAACTTTGGTGGCCTTCAGGGTGGCGAACACTAGCCACTCCGCGACCAAGGGAACATGGCTCAATTGCAACATTCACATCACCAACTGGAGCACGAACACTAACCAGTGTGTCGCCTATTTCAGCAAGCCGTGTAGGTGCAGTACAGAAAATCCTCTGCGTCGGGAATCGGAAACCGAAGTCCGTCCGACCTTGATAGAATGGAATACCTTCACCTACTTCGTTATAGGTATCGCCCGGTGGAGACTGCCCCATAGTGAGAATGAATGACTGCTCAATAGAGGAGTGTTTCCACCCCCTCGGCACCACCCCCAGTTCGGACTCCTCGAAGCTGTCGGGGAACAGGGCGGCGGTGGCGGCGCCCATGCCTTCCGGCTGGCGGCCTTCGGCCTTGGCGCGCACGGAGTCGAAATCGACGAACCAAGATTTGAACAGCGCCTGGGCGATGGCTTCCAGGGTGGCGTTGGTTTCGCGTAGCAGGGTAATGCGGTCGTCGAGGGCGCCAAGAAGTTCAGCAATCTCCCTCTGCACATCAAGCGGCGGCAACGGGATTTTAAACTTGAAGCAGTCGCCAACTCGTATATGGCTCACGACAGAACCGGAGCCTTCGTGACTACCGAATTGATGCTGAAGGGAGGGCGACTGAAACACATAATGCAAATAGCGGGGATGCAACACACGAGTATCAGCTCGGTACTGCATGATCCTTTGGCCTAGAAAAAGCCCCCTAGGCTCGTCGACAAAACCAACCTCGCCAATTGGGGCCTCACGGGTTAGCAATACGTCTCCATATTGCAACTTGGCACGCCGAGTCCACTTTTCGTAGGTTTCCTTGTCAACAAAACGACAGCTCTCAAGAGAGACCCGCCCTTCGCGAATGTTCGTAGTGCGAATCATCCGGTACGGCGTCTCATGAGGAACAACAGGCGCCGTCTTGTTTATGCAGTCAACAATAAGCTCACAAGCATCCTCAACCGGAACGAGCGGCCACTCAGCACTCATACCCCAGCCCCCCTCAGTTTCTGGCGGATCAGCTGATCCAGCTCCGCGCCCCTGGCCATCTGCTCGGCCAGCAAGCTAATCAAGCCCGCATGTGCCAACTCAGTCATCCCGCAGATTCTCCCCGGTCAGAATCGCGTTGAGCGCGAGGTTGATGTAGTAGTTGGAGCGGCCGACCTTGCGCTTCTCGACAAAACCCGCCTCGGCCAGCTCGTTCAGGTAGCGGGTAGCCGTCAGGCGGGAAACCTTGAGATCCTGCATGACGAACTCGATCTTGGTGTAGGGATGGGTGAACAGGTTGTTGATCAGGTCCTGGCTGTAGAACTTATGCTGCGCGCGGATGCGATGCTTATAGTCCATCAGCGCCTGCTTGATGGCCTGGACGGTGTCGATGGTCTGGCGGGCGGTGTCCTCCACGGCTGCGAGCATGAACAGCACCCAGTCTTCCCAGCGGTCCTGATCGCGCACCGCCTGCAGCAGGCGGTAATACTCGGCTTTGTGGCGCACGATGTAGCGGCTCAGGTAGAGCACGGGGATGTCCAGCAATCCGCTCTTGAGCAGGTAGAGTACGTTGATGATGCGCCCGGTACGGCCGTTGCCGTCGTAGAACGGGTGGATGCTCTCGAACTGATGGTGGATCAGCGCCATCTTCACCAACGGGTCGGCATCGAAGCACTCATCGTCATTGATGAACTGCTCCAGATCGCGCATCAGCCTGACGATCTCGTTGGCCGATTGCGGCGGGGTGTAGACGACCCGCCCCTGTCCGTCCTTGAGAGTGGTGCCCGGCAAGCGACGCAGGCCGGCATTGTTGCGCTCCAGTTCGGTCTGGATCTCGATGATCTGGTTGCTGGTCAGTAGGCCGGTCTTGCGTACCGAACTGAACCCCACATGGAGTGCCTGGCGATAGCGCAGAACCTCCTTCGCGGCCAGGTTGTCTCCGGACTCGGGAAAGGCATCGTCACGGAACAGGTCGTCATGGGTGGTGACGATGTTCTCGATCGCCGAGCTGTCCTTGGCCTCCTGCATGCCCAGGGTGTTGATGAGGATGCCCTGATGCGGGATCGACGAGGCAACGCCTTTGAGTTCAGCCAATATGCGGCTGGTCGAATTGAGCTTTTTCAGGATGGCCCGCGTTTCGAAGCGCGTGGCGTCCAACACTTGCAAGGCCCGCAACTCAGTCATGCCGGCCTCCTGTCATGTGCATAGGAATGGCCCATTCTCTATGCATGTGCCGCTCAATATGCATAGGAAACCCCGCTTTCCTATGCACGTTCGCATGCCTATGCATGGAAAGCGGCCTTTTCCGATGCATCTCACGGTTTGCGACAGCGAGCGCCTTGGGGTCAGCCTTGTGGGGTGGATGTCGCTTTTCACATCCAGCACGGCCCCGCCCGGGGGATCGATAAAGCGCGATCCACCCTGCAAGAGCACAGGCCATTCCCGACTCAGAACTCATACCCAAGCCCCCCCAGCTTCTGGCGGATCAGCTGATCCAGCTCCGCGCCCCTGGCCATCTGTTTGCCTAGCAGTGCGGTGAGCTTCTGCATCTTGTCGGCAAAGGCCTCGTCGTCGTCCTCGACTTCCTCGGCGCCGACGTAGCGGCCCGGGGTCAGCACATGGCCATGCCCGGCGATCTCGGCCAGGGTCACGCTGCGGCAGAAGCCGGGCACGTCGGCGTATTCGCCCACTGCGCCGCCTTCGTCCAGCGCCTCGCCGCGCCAGTCGGCGACGGTCTGGGCGATGCGTTCGATGTCCGCGTCGGTCAGCTCGATCTGCACGCGGCTGACATTGGTGCCGAGCTTGCGGGCGTCTATGAACAGCACTTCGCCGGGACGGGCGGTCTTCTGCCGGGTGAGGAACCACAGGCAGGCCGGGATCTGGGTGTTGAAGAACAGCTGGCCGGGCAGGGCGACCATCACTTCCACCACGTCGGCCTCGACCATGGCGCGGCGGATCTCGCCTTCGCTGTTCTGGCTGGAACTCATCGAGCCGTTGGCCAGCACGATGCCGGCGCGGCCACTCGCTTTCAGGTGGTGAAGCATATGTTGCAGCCAGGCGTAGTTGGCGTTGCCCTGCGGCGGGGTGCCGTAGACCCAGCGCGGGTCGCCCTCCAGGCTGCCGTGCCACCAGTCGCTGACGTTGAACGGCGGGTTGGCCAGGATGAAGTCGGCACGCAGGTCGCTGTGCTGGTTGCGCACGAAGGTGTCGGCCGGCTCCTTGCCGAGGTTGAAGTCGATACCGCGGATGGCCAGGTTCATCGCCGCCAGACGCCAGGTGGTGGGGTTGGATTCCTGGCCATAGATCGACACGTCGCCGAGCTTGCCGCCGTGGGCCTCGATGAACTTCTCCGACTGCACGAACATGCCGCCCGAGCCGCAGCAGGGGTCGTAGACCTTGCCGTGGTGCGGGTTGAGCACGGCGACCAGGGTCTTGACGATGCTCGCCGGGGTGTAGAACTGCCCGCCCTTCTTGCCCTCGGCGCTGGCGAACTGGCCGAGGAAGTATTCGTAGACCTGGCCGAGCAGGTCGCGGGCCTGGTTGGCGTCGCCGCCGAAGCCGATGGTGGAGATCAGGTCGACCAGCTCGCCGAGCTTGCCGTCCGGCAGTTGGGCGCGGGCGTAGCGCTTGTCGAGGATGTTCTTCAGGCTGGGGTTTTCCGCCTCGATGGCAGAGAGGGCATCGTCGATGCGCTTGCCGATGTCCGGCTGCTTGGCCGCGGCGCGGATCGCCTCCCAGCGCGCCGCCTCCGGCACCCAGAACACGTTGACTTCCCGATAGTAGTCGCGCTCTTCCAGTTCGGCGGCGAGCAGCTCGGGGTCGCCGTCGCCCAGGTAGTAGTCGTCGTGCTCGTCGGTGAACTTGCGCTCCAGCTCGGCGCGCCGGCTGGCGAAGCTGTCGGAAATGTACTTGAGGAAGATCAGTCCGAGGACGATGTGCTTGTACTCGGCGGCGTCCATGTTGGCGCGCAGCTTGTCGGCGGTGGCCCAGAGGGTCTTTTCCAGGTCCTGCAGGGTGCTGCTTGCTTGGCTAGGGGCTGTGGACTTGCGGGTAGGTTTCTTTGCCATAGGTTCCATGAGTTCGACAGGCTCGACGATGTCTTCAGGCATAAAGCGGGCGCGAGCCGTGCTCAGCGCCTGTTCGGCCAGGAGGGTGGCACTGGGGATTGCGGAGGACTCGGCTGTGATGTCGGTAAGGCGTACGGCGCCTCCTCGGCCGCGACCTTTGGCCAACCTCCCCTCTTCGATCAGGGCGTCGCGCACAGACCAGAACAGCTCTTCGGAAAGGTGCGGTAACTGCGCCCGAAGTCGTTCGAGCAGGGATTGGTTGCCGATGGTGCTGCCATCGCCGGGAACAGCGGCCAGGAGTGCGGCGCGCAGCGTGGATCGATCAGTCATGTGTAGTGGTCAAGTAATGTCGGACACGCCGATAGGGGGTTCTGCCTGTTACCGCTCGCGAACAGTGGGCGGCAAGTAGCCCAGCCTGGAGTGCAGGCACAGGTTGTTGTAGAAACCGACGATGGAGTCCGCGATAGCGGCCATCACCCCGGCTTGGGCTGAAGGTTCAGGAGATGTGTCGGTAGCGGATTTCCTTATACATTGGCGGCTGAAGGTTTCCACAGACGTTTCACCGTGCTCTGCGAAACCTGCAGCTCAGCAGCCACGGCAGACTGGCTTAACCCTTGAGCTTTGAGCGCCTGCACCTGGTCAAGGGTCACTGCACGAGGTCGTCCCAACCGCTTGCCCTCGGCAGCCGCTCTCCTTAACCCGCTCTGAGTCCGCTCGATCAGCAGGTCGCGCTCGAACTCGGCGACGGCTGCGATCACGCCCATGGTCATCTTGCCAGCCGGGCTGGCGAGGTCCATACCCCCCAAGGCCAGACAGTGGACCCGGATGCCAGCGGCAGACAGACGCTCGACCGTGGCGCGAACATCCATGGCGTTGCGTCCCAGACGATCCAGCTTGGTCACCACCAGCACGTCGTCTTCCTCAAGGCGCTCCTGGAGCTTCAGGAAACCGGGACGCTGATCGGCCGGGACGCTCCCGCTGATGGTTTCCACGATGACGCGGGAAGGCCGAAGGTCGAAGCCGGCCGCACGGACCTCCTGGAGCTGGTTGTCGGTAGTCTGCTCGAGGGTGCTGACGCGGCAGTAAGCGAAAGTACGGGCCATGGACGTTCTCTACGGTCAAAAACGTAGGGGCAATAATTTATTGCATATCAAAACTGAAACCCTATTTTTTGACCATAAAAAAGCGCCTGCCCTTGCAGATGGTCAAAAACCACTGTTTTTGACCTGCCATGAATGACCGCATTTGTCAGACGCTGTCTGACAAATCGTGCTGGAGTGACTGCCCAACAAGATACTGGCCGCCCGGTGTTGCCCGATGAACAGCTTCTATCCGGTTATACTCGCGGGCCGAATCCAACCTGAACCGAATAATGAACAAAGCTGACCTGATCGCCGCCGTTGCTGCCTCCGCTGACCTGCCGAAAACGACCGCCACCACAGTAGTGGACGCCTTCACTGCGGCTATCACCAGCACCTTGCAGAAGGGCGAGCCCGTTACCCTGGTCGGCTTCGGCACCTTCGAGGTGAAGGAGCGCGCCGCCCGCGAAGGACGTAACCCCCAGACCGGAGCCGCGATCCAGATTGCTGCCGCCAAGCTGCCGGGCTTCAAGCCGGGCAAGGGCCTGAAAGACGCCCTCAACTGACAGGGTATCCCTCTGCGAATGCCAGGTATGGCAGCAACACCCGAGCCGGTCATGAGTGCTTGGAGTGCTGTTCCCTGCGGGTCATCAGCCGGTGGTCAGCAGAGGGTTTGATCAGGAGATAATGTGTGACCTTCGACGATGTGATCCAAGCTGTTAAGGCCAAGCCCGGCCAGTCTTTCACAGGGCTTGTGCTCCGTGCGGATGGCCGTTACCTGAGCGTCTTCACTGTCCCCTCCTGCGAAGACGATGGAGGCGATGACTGCGATCCTGAATGGACGAGCATCCAGTTCGAGGGCGGCCTGCTGTTCTCAAGCTCAGGAGAGGGGATTTCTACTCCCTGGAGGATGTCCCCGAGGTGGTCCAGATCGTTGATCTACCGTCCGAGCACATCGCTGCCGGAGATCGCCGGACTGTGCAGTGAGTACGTATTACACAAGGTCTTCCCGCAACTGCCGAACCCGGAGGGAATCTGGGGGGACCACGAGCGCAGGGCGTTCGTGGTTCAGGACCTCGCTGTAGCCAAGGAGGCTGGCTTCTTTACCATTACCGGGCAGATATAGCGCAACACGCAGGCGAGGATAGCGGCCGGAGGTGCAGGGATGAGCTACGGAACACGGATACCGTTCGGCGATCGAGAACGGCACACTCTACCGTGCCCATGAGGTCGACCACGGCTTGGCCTGCGGCTGTCTCTGTCCGGCCTGCCGGCATCCGCTCCGGAGCGCCTGGCAGAGGCTGGTATCGAGCCGTCGGTGGGCAGTGTGGGTGACTCGTACGACAACGCTCTGGCCGAGACGATCAATGGCCTGTACAAGGCGGAGGTGATCCATCGCCAGTCTTGGAAGAACTGCGAGGCCGTGGAGCTGGCCACGCTGACCTGGGTGGACTGGTACAACAACCGTCGACTGCTGGAACCGATCGGCAACATACCGCCGGCGGAAGCTGAAGCGGCGTATTATCAACAACTCGACGAGTCAGCCCTGGCGGCATGACTCAAACCAAAGAGCCCCCGAGATTCCTGGGGCAGTTCATCTACCTCAGCTCGCGAAAGCGAGCCAGCAGTCGGGAATATCGCGAGCGAGCTGGAACTGACTGTGATGCCCAAGCCACAGCGATTATGGATCACGCCGCGGTACAGGCGCGCCTGTGTACGCGGTCTGTCGCCTACCCACTGAGAGCCTGCGGCACCTCGAAGTGATACCGGGCCGACGATACGGACGGTCATACCGTCGACTTTCTACTCTGCGCCAGGCGTGGTCAGACAGCCGCTCAATGATTCTTGGCCCGTGCAATCGCTCGCCGTTTTTCCACAGTCGTCTGCACTTCTCCAGCCAGGCAAAAGAGCGCTCGACTACCCAACGCTGCGATATCACGGCAAAGGTGTGCAGTTCAATACGCCTAGCAATCTGTATCTGAGCCCCCAGCAGGCTCTCAACCGCCTGAGCAAACGGCTTGCCCGCATAGCTACCATCCGCCAAGACAGCCTTCACGCCATGCAGGTTAGCGACACAACGCTCCAAGGCCAGCAAGGCAACCTTGGCGATCCGGGACATCTGCGGTGGGCACTGCGATGGCGTGAGGCAGGCCCTAGTGCAGTTTCAACCAACAGCCTGTGTGAGCGGCATGATCCGTTCGCAGCCGTAATAGGCGCATGACACTGCCCGCTCACCCAAGAATTTAGAAGCCTGATGTGAAATCTTCCGCCCCAACCATTCCGACCTCCGAGTCGATGTCTGCACCCCATCCGCCGCTGACCCAACGTGAACACCAGATCATGGTCCTGATCGCTCAGGGTCTTAGTTGCCCGGCCATCGCTCGGCTCCTGGGCATCAGCGCGTCCACAGTGCGCAAGCACCGCACCCACCTGCTGGAAAAGACGGGCCGGCACAACGCCGCGCAACTGACCTGCTACGCGGTCACCGCCGGTTTTTGTCAGCCTACAGGCACTGCCAAGGGTTATGCCCTTGGCCCCGTTGAGCCTGCGGGAAAGCCAGGTCGCTCGCCTCATCGCCACCGGCTACACCAATAAGCAAGCAGCACGCCACCTAGGCCTGAGCGACCTGACTGTGCGCAAGCACCGGGAAAACCTCTACCGCAAGCTGGGTGTCGGTGACGTCGTGGCAGTCGCTCTCTACTGCCTGCATCAAGGCTTGACCATACCCTGAAGCGGCACTCACCTACGGCATCGGCGGTATTGTCGCGGCTTCTCTTGCTCGGACAGGATGCAGCCGACCGCCTAAGGAGAAACAAGGATGTCGCAACGCAACACCACAGTATCTGTCGGCCGGGGTACTGCCCCGCGCCAGGGCGACCCCGTCCGCATTCTTCTGGTCGACGACCACACCTTATTCCGAGAAGCCCTCGCGATCCTGCTCGCGAGGGAGACTGACCTGGACGTGGTCGGCCAGGCCGCAAACGGCGAGCAGGCGCTGGCCCTGGTTCGCCAACTGGCCCCGGATATCATGCTCTTGGACCTGGAAATGCCCGTGCTCAATGGCCTAGACACCTTGGCACGCCTGCCCCGGGCCGGCTCGCCGCGGGTGCTGTGCGTTTCGGCCCACAGCGAGCAACGGCGGATCCAGGCGGCGCTGGCTGCTGGTGCCGCCGGCTACATAATCAAGGACTGTGCCAGGGATGAGCTGAGCAAGGCCATCCGCATCGTGGCCAGCGGGGGCGCCTACTTGAGCCAGGATTTGGCCACTTCCCTAATCTTCCAGCAACGGGAACTCAGCGCCGGCAGCTGCCGGGCTCCCGCCGAGCTGCTCAGCCTGCGGGAACGGCAGATACTGCAACTTATGGTGGAAGGTCTTTCTTCCCGGCAGATCGCCGAAGGGCTGCACATCAGCATCAAGACGGTGAACACCCACCGCGAACACATCATGGCCAAGCTCAAGGTCAAGGGTATCGCACAGCTGACGCGTTATGTCCTGCGCGAAGGGCTGTTTTAGCGCCCGTTTACGGCGGATATCGGCACAAATACCGATGCCCGAATCAGACTTGCACTCCCCACGAATCAGCCAACAACACGCTGCGCTGCACTCCGAGCCGGCCGATGATCTGTTCCAGGCGACGTTGCAAAGGAATCGTTTCACAGAGTGTCGCCGCGGCCGCGCAATCCCGTGCGGACCTCTGTTCATACACGAACGAAATGGAGTAACACAACATGGCAAACGAAGACACCCTGATTCAAATCAATGTCACGAACAACAGTCCGTATCTTCAGAACTTCTATTTCTTCCAGCAACCGGCGAACTACATCGGCGGTGAACAGGTGTATTCCAACAGCCTGTTGTCCACACCCCTAATGCCGCATTCGCAGGGCGGCACCGTCTATAGCTTTTCCCTGAAGCTGCAGTACTATGCGGGTGTGCAAGAGCAGCACAATCCACCGATTGTCGGCGAACCTTCAGGCTACACCTCCGCCATTCAGGCTATCGGCCTCACCCCCCAACCAGGCGGTACGCCCACTAACAACAGCACCCAGATGATGGTTTCGCCGGGCTTGGGTCTGCAAGCGCCCACGATCATGACTGATGTGCAGCCCGGCGCCTTCCGCATTGTCTCGCCCTCCTTCAACTCGGCACTTAAGCAGTACAACGGCGGTTCTGCCGTAGTGGTCAATGGCGGGGTGGTGCTGTCGAATTTTGTGGCCGTCATGCCAAACAGCCATTTGGATTGCCAGCCGGTGCTCAAGTTCTATGTACACAGAGGTACCTACACCGCCGGCACGGTTATGGACTTCACCAGCTCCTCAATCGACGCAGCATTGTGCGACGCCACCACTGGCTACACCACGTTCAATGTCACCTACAACGCCGACGGTACGTGGAAAGTGGACAATAGCGTTACTCGCACCATGCTGACGGCCGATGATCATGGAAATGTGAGCGTTAATTCCTCAACACCGAATGTCGACATCAAAAACGAGGCAGGCACCCAGGTCATCTGCAGGGGGAATGCAAACAGCTTTGGTGCTGCACCCGTGGTCATCACCAACCTGACCAACCCTGACGTGATCCATGTCTACGCCGAGTACCAGATCGGCCCCTTGGGGGGACCTTACACCGGCAGAATGTGCATTGCCAAAAACGGCAACATGGCGACCTTCAAGTAAGCACTGAGCCATGGCCCGCTTCTCCATGGCCCCGCAGTGTGCTGCGATGTTGATGTACTTGTGCGCGTTACCATCGCTGCGGCAGGCGCCGGTGCACTACAATGCGCCGGTCCTGTACCGAGATATAGCCGCCCACGCTTAGGCCCTGGACGATGCGGTTCACTTAAGCGGAAGGGCAGGGTTCAAGGCTGACGAAGGCACCGAGAGCGGCTGCGGCCTTGATGCTGGCCTGCAGCGGGCAGCTTTGGCCGGGGGATGGGTTAGGGCGTAGCTCGTTGCCCAACCCCCGAGCCTCCCGACTGCGGGGGCTAATTGAAAAGGAAGGTCTGGGTTTTCCCTGCAGCCCCTGAAATTGAAACTCGCACGGACAGCGAGGGTTTCAAAGTGTCTCTTCTCTTTCTCACTAATTGTGTCAGCTCCAATTTCGCCAGTCGACTGAAGTCCTGTCTTTATAGATCTGGCTACACGCGGCACGACATTTCGATGGGTACAGGTATTTCCGAGCTAGTACTCACCAATTATGCCAACGGATCAACTCAGCCCATCCTTTCCGATATTGAAAAGATTGCCCGTTTTATTCACGTCAATCCGGCCTGGCTCGCCTTCCGCATCGGTGAAAAGAAACTTCCGAGCGAGGCCGAGTTAATTACCCCATATTTGAATGATGCCAGACTGAGCGCCGAACAGTTGGAAGACAAGTACCGCCAAGGCGGAAAAAACGAGCATCCGCTATTCAACAAGACGATCTGGGCGTTCTCGATTGGCGAGGACGACACGGTTCTCGAATACTGGGCCTGGGTGGCGTTTCGCATCGGCCGAGCTCTCGGCCATCGCTCTCCCCACTGATCGCGCAGCGGCGCCGGCCCCAATGGGGAGTCCCACCGTGGGGGAAACTGTGGGCCTGCTCTGCAGGCAGCGGATAGAATCCACAATTTATGCGGTCTATAGATAATTCGTACGAGGATAACGTGTCTTCTGCAGGCGTCGACCGTCGCGACCACTTTTCTCCAGCGCACACAAAAACGGCGAGGGGTTAGCCTCGCCGTTCATGTTCTTCCTTCCGTCCGTGTGCGCGTCATCCTGACGAAGTAGCCGCTTATCCTGCGACTTGTTCTTAGCCGCCATCCGTGGTCGGCCTGCGCCGTTCCTTCGACGTCTTGGTGGGATTCAATCTACTCTGACAGCCGTCCCGAGCCTATTGGGCGAACGCTCGATCTGCTGTAGGCGATGGCTTACAGCAGGACGCTGCCCGAGCAGGTGCGGCGATCCTGGAGCCAGGCGAAGGCAGGCCGCTCCGCTCTGGGTTGCCAGATGTTGTAGTCAGCTTGTCTGCCAAGCCAGACGTTGGCCGTACCGATGCCGGCCATCTCCAAAAGGACAGCCAAGTCTAGAGCATTTTTACCTTATCCCGATTCATATCCGGCTGCCTCGAAGTAGTGCCTGCAGTCCTGCGCCGAGAACTGCCCGATTGCCTCGCCAATGCTCTGCCACAGCTCCGGCACGGTCCGCGCCGCCGCCTTTCGCAGCAGCGCCTTGAGCTTGGAGAAGGCCATCTCGATCGGGTTCAGGTCGGGGCTATAGGGAGGCAGGTAGCGCAGTGTGGCTCCTGCGCCTTCAATGGCCTGGCGTACCCCCGCGACCTTGTGGGCCGGCAGGTTGTCCATCACCACGATATCGCCGGGCGTCAGCTCGGGAACCAGGACCTGCCCGACATAGGCCAGGAAGGCCGGGCCGTTCATGGCGCCGTCGAGCACCAGCGGGGCAGTTAGCCCGTCCACGCGCAGGCCGGCGGTAAAGGTCGTGGTTTTCCAGTGACCGTGAGGGATCGCGGCCAGGCAGCGCTCGCCGCGAGGGGCCCAGCCTCGCAGGCGGGCCAGGTTCGTCGCGGCGGCGGTTTCGTCGACGAAGATCAGCTTGCGCCAGTCGAAGCCGGGTTGTTCCTCGAACCACTCCTGTCGGGCTGCCTGGACGTCCGGCCGCTGCTGCTCGGCCGCATGCGCGGTCTTTTTTTGAACGTCATGCCGTGCCGGTCGAGAAACGTCCATATCGTCGCCAGGCTGACCCGAATACCGCACTCCCGCTCGAGGGTTGCGGCGAGCTCGGCCAGCGTCAGGTCGGGGGGTTGCTCAAGCAGGCCGAGCAGATAGTCCACATGGGGATCGAGCCGCAAGCCCCGGGGCTTGCCCTGTCGGCGGGCGACGAGTTCCCCGCCTTCCCGAAAGCGCCGTACCCAGACGATCGCCGTCGCCGTGCCGACGTCGAATCGCTCGGCGGCCTGCCGAGCCGACAGCCCGCCCATGGCCGCGTCGACGACGCGTCGGCGAAGATCCGCACTGTATGCCCGAGCCATTCTGGTCTCCTTGTCCGAGCGGGAGAGGAAAACCGAAATGACCAGGAAGAGCAATTCCTGCGTGTCGAATTCGTGTTTTCAAAAAATGCTCTAGGCTGATCGCCGCATGGCCGTGCAGGATGCGAGACAGAGGAAGCCCCAAGATTTCCGATTTCGATAAACCCGATTGAGAGTGGAGTTGCACTTGACCGCTTCTCAGCTTGAAAGACTGCTCCAGAACAACGCCAGGGGAACCGCCACCAACTGCTCGTCGAAGCGCACTGTCCGCTCGCCGGTGTAGAGCACGATCCCGCGCCTGAACTGCTGGGGGGTGGTTTCGCGCAAATGGCGCAGACCGTTGAAGTCCTTGCCGCTGATAGTGGCGGCCGCCTTCACCTCGATACCGATCAGCTCACCCCGCCGGTTTTCCAGCACGAAGTCCACCTCGACACCAGTGGAGGTGCGGTAGTGCATCAGCTGGGTGCGCATGTCCGACCAGCCCTGGTGCTTGACCAACTCGGCATGCACGAAGGCCTCCACCAGGTCGCCCGGCAGTCCCAGCGCCGCCTCCATGCCCGCCTGGCTCAGTCCCTGCAGGTGGGCCATCAGGCCATAGTCCGTGACAAACAGCTTGGGCGACTTCTGGAGTCGCTTGCCGAGGTTGGAGGACCACGCCGGCACCAGGCGGACCAGAAACAGGGTCTCCAGCAGGGTGAGATAGCGCTTGAGGGTGGTCTGGGGAATACCGGTCGAGCGTGACAGCTCGGCGGCATTCAGCAGCCCGCCACTGCGGGCGGCCAGGACCTGCATCAGCCGTGGCAAGTCGGTCAGCCCGTCGATCTGGGCTAGATCGCGCACATCGCGCACATCGCGCAGCAGAATGGTGTGCAGATAGCTCTCGAACCAGGCCTCCCGGCGCCGCTCGCTGGAACGTGTCAGCACCTCGGGATAGCCACCGCGGTTCAGGCGCCCGATGAAGTCACTGCGCTCGAATGGACAATGATCCGGTAGCTCGCCGCTGAACAGGCCGTCGATCAGACTGGTCGGCTGGCGGGCGATCTCGCTCTGGGCCAGCGGCCAGAGGTTCAGCACTTCCATGCGCCCGGCCAGGGAGTCGGCGATCTGCGGCAGCAGCAGCACATTGGCCGACCCCGTCAGCAGGAAACGTCCAGGCATGCGCTCACGATCCACGGCCGCCTTGATCGCCAGAAAGACCCCGGGGGCGCGCTGCACCTCATCAAGACAGACCGGCCCCTTCAATGCATTGATGAAGCCGAAGGGATCGGCCTGTACGGCCGCCAGGACAGCCGGGTCGTCGAAGGTGTAGTACGCCGCCTCGCGGCCAAGGTCCTGGATCAGCGTGCTCTTGCCGGTCTGGCGGGCGCCATTGACCAGTACGACGGGGGCATCTTCGAGAGCTTCGAGGAGAAATGGGCGGATTCTTCGCGGGTACATGGTGTAATTTCATCCATTTGATGGTTGAAATTACACCATGTAGTGGTTGGTCTTACCAGCCACTCTGCGCTCTAGCATGCGATTTACTCCAGCCTGACTCTCATACCAGCCAGTGACGGAGCAGCGGATGCTATGAAAGATCCGATCAGAGAAAGGCCAGCTATTAGAAAGCTGCAATCTTGCGGCAATCTTGCTGCTAGCTTGATGACCTCGCCGCCTCGTAAGCATCGAGCGCACGCTCCAGCACCTCGACCAACAGCAGTCCGTCGCGCTCGGCAATATCGCGCAGTCGGTCGTCAAACTCAGGGCTTACCCTGGTAGCGAACGGGATCGTGCGGTGGGTCTTGCGAGCACTGCGGCCATCACGGCGAGGCCTGGGCTCGATGGGCGTTGCCGGCGGGGCCACTTCGGGCGCGGTGAGGTTTTGACTCGCCTCTGCTTGAGATGGCGGTGGACCGAGTCGGTTCTTCAGCTTGGAGAGGTTGGCCATGTTCACACCACGCGATCTATCAAGGATTGCAGAAGAACATCCGCTCGCTCGTTCAGCTTGGGAAAGCGCGTCTCGGTAATCGATCGTCCCTCGTTCTGCGCCTGGCGGTAGGCGGGACGCTCAAACAGCCCGCCGGCCAGTACGCTATACCCAGCCTCCTCAAGGTAAGCCCGAGCCTCTGCTTCCTCGGCATCGGTGCCGATCCTGTTCAACGCGAACGCCAACCGGTCAGCTGGAATGCCCGCCTTCGCCAGAGCATGAAACTCCCTTACGGCCGGCCGCAAATCATCAAGCGAAGCGCCGGTGGGCTGCACGACAAGGTTCGCCGATTTGGCTATCTCAAGCGTGGCCTGGCTGGTCCGTGCAGGCCCGTCGATGATCAGCAGGTCATACCCGTCTGCAATAGCCAGCGCCTGCGCCGCAGTGGCAAATGCCTCGACAGAAACAACCGGCTCGATACCCGCATTGAGTCGAGCACGGTGCCAGTCCACCGACGTGCCCTGTTGTGTGTCCAGGTCGGCCACCTTTACCCGCAAGCCGCCTGCAGCAGCCTCTCGAGCCAACGCACGGGATAGGGTGGATTTCCCCACTCCACCCTTCTGACTTACCAGCGCGACAACGGTCGCCATGAGTCTCCTCCTTGATAGCTACAAGATTGCAGCAAGATTACAGAAAGACAAAAAACCACGCTGAAGCGGTCACCACGGGCTAGGCGGCCAATTCGAGATGTACGTGCAGCCCTACGGCGCTGGCGAAGCTGACTAAGGCGTCAATGCTGAATTTCTGGATACGACCGTGTTTCAGATCTGAATAGCGTGGTCGCGTTATGCCGAGACGCGCGGCTTTGTCAGCGTCGGTGCCAGGCAACTGCTCCAGATGCTACGCGAATCGCACCTTCATGTTTTCAGCCTCAGCCGGAGTGTCCTCAATGGCGTCCCAGATGCTGAAGAAGGTTTGCTCGGTGGTCATGGAGATTCCCTCTTGAGGTCCGTAGGCGTTTCGCGGCCAAGTCTAATCGGTCTTGGCCGTCTGCTGGGTGGTCTTACGGAAGCAGTGGAGCACAACCACTGGTGGCGCCATAGATCACACAGAAGGCGCCGCTGGCCTCCCGGATGCGGATCTCTCGCTCCCCAGGCCCTACGGTTTTCATCGGCGTCCAGTCGCCATTTTGCACGCGATCAAGCTGATGGCCCACTTCACACGTGGCATCGAGGAGAAACTCCCGCAGTTGTCGAGTGAGTCGCCTTTGAACCGTACTGGCTTCATGCCTGATCCTTCCATTGACGGATGTTATCAAATTAGATAACAGCCACAACAGAAGGGAGGACATAATCAAACTTGAGATGACATTCAGCGAATATTGTCATTTATTTCAAAGACTTAGCTATAAAGATTGCAGCAATGTAGCCGCAAACTAGCAGCAAGATATAAGCAAGAAATTTAGACAAATTCAGGCCAGTACAGCACCTAACCGCTTCAACGCGGCTGCTTCGCTCTCTCCTGGCCGAGCCAGCTTGCTCAGCTCATAGCTTGTCAGCACCTTGGGACCACTCTGCTTTGGCTTCTTCTCCAAGGCCGGCCCAGCCGACTCCTTCGGTGCGAAGTCGAACACGAGGTGAGTGACTTTTCGGCCGGCTTTGCGCTGGCTGTAAGTGACAGCAAGGGGGCTGTGCTCGTTGATTTGCTCTACAGCTGGATCAATCACGCGCCGCTTCAGATCCTTCAGCACTGGGTAACTGTCTCCCAACTGAAACCAATCGCGCAGCTGATCAATGCAGATTTCCCGCCGCCCTGCGTTGCCATACTGAGCTAGCAGCTCGAATAGCCGGATAGCATGGGCACTGGTCATCTTGGCCACAGCCGACAGCTGATAGCGAGTGAACTGCTCTGTGAGCCCCGTCAGGAAAGGCAGAATATCTTTGCCGAATCGCAACTCAACGCGCCCTTCACCCTCGATGTAATCGACCGTTTGTACCCAGCGGGTGAGACGTTTCCGGGTCGGACGAGAACTCCCGTCTGGCTCGAGCATGATGGTTACACGCCTTTCGAAAAGCCGCTCTGCTGCTGCGGCCAAATCGCGATAGATCGTTCGCTGATCGGTCCCGCACAAGTCGGCAATGTCTGTCGCGGTAACCGAATACAGGACTTCGTCGGTGACAGGCTCATCTCTACGCACCTGAGCAATACAGCTCAAGATGATGCGCTGCTCGGTAGTGCTAAGGCGATATGAGGCGGAGATGATGTGATTGGACTTCACGACCTGAAGTTCTTTTGACACGGGGCTTTCCTTGGCTCATTTAGGGACAAATTTAAACAAGTCCCTGAATGCCGTCAATCTGTCCCTTTTTAACCGTCAATCCGTCCCCCTTTAACCGTCAATCTGTCCCCTTTTAACCGCAAATCTGTCCCCTTTTCAGAGCTGAAACCCGCGGATGGCGTGGCCTGCAGCCTGCCTAAAAGGAAAAAGGAGAAAAGTAAAAATAAAGCGGACTTATGCTTCGCACTTAAAGCGGAAGATCAAAAGCAAAGATCGAGAATGGGGAAGATATGGCGTAGACCGTCAATCTGTCCCTATATCAGGCCACCTCCATAACCGGGGTTTCTCACGCAGCCGACCTGCTGCCAGGATGCTCTCAAGGCAAAGCGCCTTGCGGGACGTGACCGCAAATCTGTCCCCTCTGACAACCGTGGGGAGCCTGCAGAATTCGGACAAGATAGTACAACTTGCCATATATAACCTATTAGGTTAATGTGTGGTCATGGAGAAAAGAACGCCCCACTGCAAGCTATCCGCCATCAAAGCCTTGATCGAGGTGGGCAAAGTACGCACCACGCACGCTGCGCGAGTGGGCGCGAATGAGTTGGGGCTTGGGCTTTCCGACATGCTGGCCGTGGTGATGGCGCTTACGCCAGCGGATTTCTACAAGAGCATGACCACTCACGCCGATCATACGGTCTGGCAAGACGTGTACCGTCCAAGCACGCAGGCGGGCGACGTGTATCTGAAGCTGACGGTCATTGATGACCGTGCTGATCGTGTCCTTCAAGGAGCTATGAACATGAAATGTCCATCCTGCGGCGCGGCGGAACTGATCCACGACACCCGCGATCTGCCCTATACCTACAAGGGCGAAACCACCGTCCTGGCTGCGGTGACGGGCGATTTCTGCCCGGCCTGCGCCGAGTCTGTCCTGGATGCCGCGGAATCGGATCGCGTCATGCGCGAAATGCGCGCTTTCTCGAAGCAGGTCAATGCGGCCATTGTCGATCCTGGCTTTATCGCCGCCGTGCGCAAGAAACTCGCGCTCGACCAGCGCGAAGCGGCCGAGATTTTCGGCGGCGGCGTCAATGCGTTCTCGCGCTATGAGACGGGCAAGACCAAGCCGCCTTTGGCGTTGGTAAAGCTGCTCAAGGTGCTTGATCGTCACCCTGAGCTACTGAACGAAGTCAGAACAGCATAGCCTCGCCTGTCCGGTTGAAGTACACCTCAACCGGGCATCAACGGTGTCCTGTCGCGGGCTGAGGGGATGGTTGTGCCTGGGGTCGCTTCAGAAAACGGAAAAAATCGTACGCTAAGACTCGGAGAGCGGACGTAACGGCCTGAACTTGCCCACGCCGATCTTGGCGCTGT